>NZ_QSDY01000055.1 GCF_003463825.1 Veillonella sp. AM51-8BH | reverse complement strand
TGAATATGATACAATATATGTAAATATTGGTACATTGTATTCGTATGGTTTAGAGGTTGTTTTCTTAAAAATTGTATTGAGAAAACAACCTTTTTTTTATAGTTTGGGGTATTAGTATGAATAGTTCTGGATATAATAATCACAACAAATTGCTTATTAGCAAAATTATAGTGCTTATAGCAGATTATGTTTCTATTGTGTTAGGCACATTAGCAGCCTATCATTTGCGTTTAAACTTGCCATTGCTACCGGTAAGTTCAAATTTTAAGGTAGATGAAATCTATGTATATGGCGTTATACCTTTCGTATTTTTAGCTATATTATTGCTCAATAATGCCTATTCTGTAGTATCTCCTTATTGGGATACCATGAAGAACTTATTCCGTAGCATCACTATTGGCGTCGTTGTATCCATTGTACTCATGTACACAGGTCATGTAATCAACGATGTATCTCGACTCTTTGTTATCTTTGCCTATCTATTTATGCTGCTCTTTATCTTTAGTAGTCGTTTTATTGTAGGTAAGATCCTTTCAAAAGCAGGATATTTAAATATACCAGTTCTTCTCGTTGGGGCAGGTAAAACAGCAGAGCTCGTAAAGAAATCCTTAGATCGCATGCCAATTGCTACCTATAAGATTATTGGTTATGTAGATGATAATCCTAAATCCTCTAGCATTGCTAAAGAATATCCATGTTTAGGTGCTTTTTCCGATGTTGAACATGTTATTAAAGATACAGGTGTACAAACAGTCCTTATATGTGCACCAGGGTTAGAGCCTAAAAAGTTAGTATCCTTGATTAATCATTTGCAATTATTAGTAAAGCGCGTTGCCTTTGTACCTGAGTTATTTGGTTTGCCTACAAGTAATATTACGGCTCGTGGCATGATGGAAGAGCAAGCCGTTGTATTGCGGGTACAAAATAATTTGGCTCGCAAGTCTAACCGTATTATGAAACGCATCTTTGATATTGTTGCTACTGTTTGTGGTGGCATCTTGATTTTGCCAATTCTCGCCATCGTAGCTGTATTGATTTATCTAGATTCTCCAGGTCCTATCGTATTTGGCCACAAGCGCGTTGCAAGGTGGTAAAGAGTTCCCATGCTATAAATTCCGCTCCATGGTGCCTAATGCACAAGAGGCATTGGAGGTATATTTGAAAGAAAATCCAGCAGCTCGTGAGGAATGGGAACGAGATTTCAAATTAAAAGATGATCCTCGCGTTACAAGAATTGGTAAATTCCTTCGTAAAACGAGCCTTGATGAATTGCCACAATTGTGGAATGTTCTCGTTGGTGATATGAGCCTCGTAGGTCCACGTCCTATCGTTCGTGATGAAATCGTTAAATACGGCGACTATATCAACGACTTTTACCTTGTACCACCAGGGATTACCGGTGTATGGCAAGTGAGCGGCCGTAGCGATACTACCTATGAAGAGCGTGTATTAATGGACTCTTGGTATGTTCATAACTGGTCCGTGTGGATTGATATTGTATATCTTTTGAAAACTGTGTTGGCTGTCGTTAAATCGAAAGGGGCCTATTAATGAAATACGATTATTTAGTAGTTGGGGCAGGCCCATTTGGTGCTGTATTTGCCCATGAAGCGCACAAGCGTGGTAAATCTGTACTTGTTATCGATCGTCGCAATCACATTGCAGGTAATATGTATTGTGAAAGCAAAGATGACATCAACATTCATGTCTATGGTGCTCACATTTTCCACACATCCTTGAAGCATGTATGGGATTATGTCAATCAATTTGCTGAGTTCAATCACTATGTAAATAGCCCTGTAGCAAACTATAAAGGTGAAATGTACAATTTGCCGTTTAATATGAATACTTTCTCTAAAATGTGGAATATTCGAACTCCAAAAGAGGCACAGGACATCATTACGAAACAACGGGCTGCTATTACAAGTGAACCAAAGAACTTAGAAGAGCAAGCCATTAGCCTTGTAGGTACAGATATTTACGAAAAGCTCATCAAAGGGTATACGGAAAAACAATGGGGCCGCAAATGTACTGAATTGCCAGCTTTCATTATTAAACGATTACCAGTTCGTTATACATACGATAACAATTACTTTAATGACCGTTTCCAAGGTATTCCTATGGGCGGTTATACGAAGATGATTGAACGCATGTTAGAGGGCATCGAAGTTCGTTTAGGCGTTGACTTCCTTAAACATCGTGATGAATATGAAGCTTTGGCAGATACGATTATCTATACAGGTCCTATTGATGAATACTTTGGTTATTCTGAAGGTGTTTTAGAATATCGTGGCCTTCACTTTGAAACAGAACGTCTTGAAGAGGAAAATCATCAAGGTGTTGCCGTTGTGAACTATACAGAAGGCGAGATTCCATATACTCGTATCATCGAACATAAACACTTTGAATTTGGTACACAACCTGTTACGTATGTAACAAAGGAATATCCAAAGGATTGGAAAATCGGCGAAGAAGCCTATTATCCAGTGAATGATGTAAAGAATTTAGATTTGTATGCTAAATATGTTAAAAAGGCTAAAATGATTTCCAATGTTATCTTTGGTGGTCGTTTAGGGGAATATAAATATTACGATATGGATAAGGTTATTGCTAGTGCCTTGGCATTAGTAGAAAAAGAATTAGCATAATCTTTGTTCCCATCGTAAGTATAGATTTGAGAATCAACACTCATGTAGGAGAGTACTAGTGAATATTAAGATTTTAGTAGCTACACATAAGCAATATTGGATGCCAGAGGACTCCGTATACATGCCAATCCATGTAGGCAGAGAGGGCAAAGCTGATATTGGTTATACCGGCGATCATACGGGAGATAATATCTCCTCAAAAAATGCAAATTATTGTGAATTAACAGGTCTTTATTGGGCTTGGAAAAACCTTGATGCGGACTATATTGGGCTCGTGCATTATAGACGTTACTTTACGCGCAAAGAGGTTCGTTCTGTAGAGGATAAAAAGAACCAAATTCTTACAGGAGCGGAATGGGAACAACTACTTTCAGAATATCCTGTTGTGGTAGCAGATAAGCGTAAATATTATATTGAATCTAACCGTTCTCACTATAATCATGCCCATCACAGCGACGGCCTTGATGCGGCAGAGCAAATCATCGCTGAAAAATATCCAGAATATAGCGCTGCTTTCACAAAGGTTTGTAATCGCACATGGGCGCACATGTTCAATATGTTCGTCATGCGCCGCGACCTATTTGATCAATACTGCGAGTGGATGTTCTCCATCTTGGAAGAGATTGAACATCGCGTCGATATTTCCGATTATGATACATACGAAGCTCGCATCTATGGTTTCGTAAGCGAAATCTTGCTCGACGTATGGCTTGAGGCCAATAACATTAACTATAAGGAACAAAATGTATCATTTATGGAGCCACAAAACTGGATTAAAAAAGGTGGATTATTCTTGAAAAGAAAATTCTTTAAATAATAGACCTATTTGTATTATGGAGGAATTTTTTTGATGAGAGAAATTGGATTTTCGGAGATTAAGAGTGTCGCTTTAGATATTTTAAAAGATGTGGCACATTTTTGTGATACACATGATATTCGATATGTATTAGCGTATGGAACAATGTTGGGAGCCGTTAGACATAAAGGTTTTATTCCATGGGATGATGATATTGATATCATGATGCCACGGGATGATTATAATCGCTTTATTAAGACATATAATGAGCATAACTCAAGATATCAAGTGTTTTCTATTGAAAACGATGATACTTATACCTATACAATGGCAAAGGTATTCGATCAAGAAACGGTTATGATTGATAATACATTATGGCGTAATTTTGATAAAGCAGGTGTATTTATAGATATTTTCCCAATTGATGGGTTACCGGATGAAACACAGGCACAACAAAAAATATTTAGACATCAACAATTTTTAAACTTGTTATTCCATGGGTCTTCTATGAAGTTTACATTCAGTAATCGTTATGTAGACTCTAAAGGTAGCTTTGCAAAGTTAAAAGGTTATGTTCGTACATTCTTAAAATTTGGTGCTATTAGTTTAATGCATTTTTTACCAACTACAAGTTTAATCAAAAAGATTAATCAAGATGCCCAACAGTATCCATTTTCCAATTCGAACTACATAAGTGTTCTCGTCGATTGTGCGAGTGGTAATAAACGGGAAGTATACGAAAAAACTTTGTTTGATAATAGAAGTTTATATCCTTTTGAGGATACTGAGTTTTGGGGACTTACAGATAGCGATTTCTATTTAAGTCATTTGTACAATAATTATATGGAAGCACCACCTAAAGATCGCCAGGTACCGCATCATAACTATAGAGTGTATTGGAAATAATAAGAGGGGATTATATTATGAAACTATTTACAGTAGGACCAACTCAAATGAGACAGGAAATTCTTGATGTAAGACATCAACAAGTTCCTTATTTTAGAACAACAGAATTTTCTGAAGTTATGTTAGATTCAGATAGACTGCTTAAAAAATTTATGAATGCACCAGAAAGCTATAAATCCATCTACTTAACAGCTTCTGGTACGGGTGCTTTAGAAGCTACTATTATGAATTGTATGAATGAAACAGACCATGTGTTAGTTATTAATGGTGGTACTTTTGGTCAACGTTTCGTCGATTTATGTGAACTCCATGAGATACCTCATACCGTGATTAAATTAGAAGACGGTGAGGAGTTAACCGCGAAACACTTTGCTGCCGTAGAAGAACAATCATTTACATTTGTTATTGCTAATATTGATGAAACTTCGACCGCACAGTTATATGATATTAATTTATTAAGCAATTTCGCTAAAAAGAAAGAAGCATACTTGGTAATTGATGCCATTAGTTCGTTCTTAATTGATCATTATGATATGGCTGGTAATAATATTGATGTTACTATTTTGAGTTCTCAAAAAGGCCTTTGTATTGCACCAGGTATATCTCCTATTGTAATTAGTGATAGATTATATGAAGAACGTGTAAAAAATAATCATATTAAGAATCTTTATTTTGATTTCAACCAATATGTAAAAAACTTTACAAGAGGTCAAACACCATTCACACCTGCTGTTGGGGTATGTTTAGAAATGAATAAAGCATTACATCTGATTGAAGAGGAAGGTTTTGAAAACTATTTAGCTCGTATTGATAGTGTGGCGAAAGATTTCAGAAATAGAATTAAAGAATTACCGGTATCTCTTCCTACTTTCAGCATTAGTAATGCGGTTACGCCTATCCGTTTTGAACAACCAATTGCTAAAGAGGTATTTACAATTTTGAAAGATAAATACGATATTTTTGTAAATCCTACAGGTGGGGTTAATGAAGACTATGTTTTACGCGTTGCTCATATTGGCGATACAACCATTGAGGACAATAAAATGCTCGTAGAAACAATGAAATCAGTCATTAAAGAGATTACAGGTAAATAATATGGTAAAAGTGATAACATATGGAACATATGATTTGTTTCATGAGGGACATTATAATCTATTAAAGAATGCAAAAGCATTAGGTGATTATCTTATTGTTGGGGTTACATCCGACTATTTTGATAAATCTAGAGGCAAATTTAATGTTCGTGATTCTTTAATGACGCGCATAGATAATGTGCGTGCTACAGGTTTTGCAGATGAAATCGTAGTAGAAGAATATTTTGGCCAAAAAATAGATGATATTAAACGTTTTAATGTAGATATATTTACTGTTGGATCTGATTGGGAAGGCTATTTTGATTATTTAAATGAGTATTGTAAGGTAGTTTACCTACCAAGAACACAAGGTATTTCTAGTACTCAAATCAGAAATTCCGAGAATGTTAGATTAGGTATTATTGGTAATGAAGTTATTTTGGACAGATTTTTGGATGAGTCTAAATTTGTTAGTGGTATTGATATTATAGGTGGGTACACAGAGGCAGATGAGACTGATACTATCTATAAATCATATCAGTTTAATGATTTAGAGCAATTTTGTTCATCTGAAAAGTTACTAGATGAGGTAGATGCGGTATATATTAATATGCCTTTATCTAAACGTGGTGCGTATATTGAAAAAGCACTACAAGCTAGAAAACATGTATTAACAGAATTTCCATTTAGTAGTGACCTTGATGAAACATTACGCTTGATGGAGTTGGCGAAATCTTCCAACTTAGTATTAATGGAAGGCTTAAAAACAGCGTATAGCCCTGCTTTTAATAAGTTAATTGCCATGGCTCGTAGTGGGAGAATTGGTAAAATCTTTAATGTAGAGGCTAATTTTACACAAGTTTTGGGTGATGATTTGGCTAATCAAGTTAGAATAGCGGGTGGTAGTATTTTATCTTTAGCATCCTATCCGTTATTGGCTATCTTTAAACTCTTAGGCTTTAATTATAACCGCGTTGATTTTATAAGCCATAAGGTTGATGATGTCGATATTTTATCGAAAATTAATTTCCTTTATGATGATGCGATGGCTTCTGCTACAGTGGCTATTAATGCTAAAGCTGAGGGTGATTTAGTCATATCTGGCTCTAAAGGATATATCTATGTACCTGCACCTTGGTGGAAAACAGAATTCTTTGAAATGCGTTTTGAAGATGTAAATTTGAATCAAAAGTACTTCTATAAATTTGAAGGTGAAGGCTTACGATATGGAATTGTTGAGTTCTTGAAATGTATTAGAGAGGATTCTGAAAGCTTCTTGATGAGCCATCAAGATATGATTGAAGAGGTACGCGTCCTCAATAAGTTTGTATCTGATACCGATGTTACTGTAATTTAGTATGGGATTTGATGAGTATGCAACAATTATCTTTACGAGAAGTTCAGCTAGAAGAGTTAAATCTTCTCAAGGATTTTGACCAATTTTGCAAAAAATATAATTTAAAATATAGTTTATGTTATGGCACATTAATAGGTGCAGCTCGACATAAAGGGTTTATACCTTGGGATGATGATATTGATGTTTGCATGCCAAGACCTGATTATGAACGGTTATTAACGTTAAAAGAGCACTACGATCACGATGGATTAGAGCTAATTGCTAATCCTATCAATCATAGCTTAGATGCAACCTATGCGGCTATCATCAATAAAAATATCCCTTGTGAAAATACATATTCTAATACATTACGTAGCAAGTATTTATGGATAGATATTTTCCCTGTTGATGGATTTAGTGAAGATATGTCCATTATGAAAGAGATTTATGATAAATCGATTTTTTATCAAAAAATACTTACATTAGCTAGCGCTAAACTGTTTAAGGGGAAATCTCTTATTCATGCTTTAGGTAAATTAGTTATTGTTCCATTGTGCCGTTTATTTGGTAAACAACGTTGTATCGATATCATGGATCGTTTGGCTAAATCTTATGACTATACTAAATCAGAGTATGTTGGTGTAATTGCCTGGGGTGAAGGTGTAAAGGAACGATTGCCTAAACAGGATTTTGAGAAGATGACTACCATTGAATTTGAAGATCAATCATTCTCTGTTATGTCTTGTTGGAGAGAATACCTGGACAATATGTATGATGATTATATGCAGATGCCTCCTGAGGATCAACGCTGTGGACATAATATTGTTGCTTATAAGATAAATCGAAAGGATTAAGTATATGGAGCCATTAATTTCTATTATTGTTCCTATTTATAATGTTGAACAGTATGTTGATAAATGTATTCAATCAATACTTAATCAAACCT
Organism: Veillonella sp. AM51-8BH; assembly: GCF_003463825.1. Taxonomy (GTDB): domain Bacteria; phylum Bacillota; class Negativicutes; order Veillonellales; family Veillonellaceae; genus Veillonella. The sequence continues at coordinate 3,971 of NZ_QSDY01000055.1, read as the reverse complement.
ATCAAAATTTAGAAATTATTTTAGTCGATGATGGAGCAACCGATTGTAGCGGTTCTATTGCCGATTCTTATGCAGCGAAGGATAAACGCATAAAGGTCTTTCATAAGGAAAATGGCGGGCTTTCCGATGCTCGTAATTATGGTTTAGATCATGTTACAGGAGACTATATTTTATTCGTTGATAGTGATGATTTTATAGAAAATACAATGTGTGAAAGATTGCTTACTGTAGCGAATAGTACCAATGCTGATATGGTATCTTGTAATTACTATATCTACAGAGAAGCTGATGATATTAGTATACATACTATGTCTGTTCAAGATGATAAACGAACTTTCACAGGCATGGATATGTTGAGATATTATCTATTAAAAACTGAACCATTCGATCTCAATGTAGTATGGAATAAACTTTTTAAATCTGAGTTATTCAATGGGACAGTATTAGTTCGTTTTCCAAAGGGGAGAGTTCAAGAGGATAATTTTACTATTTTCAGGCTATTTTTAAATGCTAATATTATAGTAACAGTAAATGAACCCCTTTATTATTATGTACAACGCGCTGGTAGTATAATGGCTAATTTCAGTAGACGTTTTATGACAGATACAGTAGAGTCCCATATATATATGAGTGATTATCTTATGAATCACTGTAGTAGTGTAGAGAACGAGCTGCAATTGTATCTATTAAATTCCTATGTGGAATTATCTCGTAGAGTCTGTGCAAATAAATGTAAGACAGAGTATAAAGATTTACTCACACAATATAAACACTATGTATTAGATCATACGGCTGATACCAGCCATAATCCATTGTGGAAGTGCAAACAATATATAAAGAGGTTATTGGTTAAATTGTATTATTAACTATGAATCATAACCATATTTGTACGGTTGTATATTACATATAATTAAAACCCATAGAGATTATCTTTTTGTTTTATTGATAATACTATGGGGTTTCTCTAATTATAAAAGTATAATTAGTAAGAATTGATATATATTAATGTTAGAGGATGGGTAATGTGAGGAAGAGTTACTCCGTATTAATAGAGAATATATTTTCTCTTCTAACCTTGCGCGCTTTAGAATATGTACTCGCATTTATCTTAGTACCATATTTGATTCGCGTCTTAGGACCATTGCATTTTGGGATGATTGCCTTTATGCAAGGTATTATGGAATATTTTCGAATCTTCGTTGATTTTGGATACTCCTTAACGGCGCCAAAGGCAATAGCACAAGCTGAAGAACAGAAAATAGGATTTCTGTTTGCCAAATATTTTTATGGAAAAGTATGTATATTAATATTTGTTACTCTGGTATTTTTTGCTGTTTATAATCTGCAACGCATATTACTAGGAAATACGATCGACATATTATTATTTCAGGTTATGTACTGTGGAATTATAGGTAATGTTTTATTTCCTGTATGGTTTTTTCAAGGTATACAGAAAATGCGATATATTACCATCTTGAATATGAGTGGTCGTATCTGTACAATGCTTGGCATATTTTTACTTGTAAAATCTCCAGATGATTATATACTAGCTGCATTCTTACAAGCTTGTACGCCTTTAATTGCGGGTATTTTTTCAATAGTTTGGTTAAGAAAACGCTATACAGGATTGTTTAAATGGCCAACTATAGGTGAAATTATTAATTCTTATAAAGAAGGCTGGTCTATATTTGTATCCTCCTTAGCGGTTAACTTATATACTGCAACTAATATAGTTGTATTAGGGATGCTTACGAATAATGTTATCGTTGGTTACTATAGTGCTGCTGATAAATTAATTACCTGTGTTCGCAGAGGTATATATGCTGTAAGTGATGCAATATATCCGTTTATAAGTAAGATGATGAAGGATGATATTTCTAAGGGGTTACAATTTATAAAGAAACAAATATTCTTGTATTTGGTTGTTGGTCTTATTGGCTGTACGTCTCTCTTTTTCTTCTCAGATACTATAGTCAAGCTATTGTTCGGAGCGGATTATAATTTAACTGTTGATGTATTACGAATTTTGTCATTTGTTCCTTTAGCTGTTGCTATTAGTACTGTATTTGGTGAAGAAACGATGCTACCACTCAATATGAATAGTGCTTATAGCCGGACTTTAGTATTAGCAGCATTCTTTAGTTTGTTATCTATATTCCCATTGTGTTATTTGTGGGGGGCTAAAGGGGTAGCAATGACAATGTTATTAACAGAATTTTTAATTATGATTATTATGGGAGGCTTATTAAGGAAGCAACTCTTCCAGTAGGTATTAAACAGTTTGAGAGGTTTGTTTTAATATGATTAGTACAGCATATTATAAAATTCAAGAGCTATTGCTTTGTGCAATGATAATTTCATTACCATTGATGCGGATACCAGATCGGTACACCTTATTTTCCATGGGAAATAATCTGTCAATGGTATTTTTGTTCTTTTCCATTTTACTATTTATTGTATATAGCATATGGAACAAGAAAACAGAGGTTCCATTTAAAACGTATTTTTCAATATCTGTTGTTTGGATTGTTTTTTGTACTATTTTAGGGGTATTTTCTTTTCCTTTTTATGATACTGTTATTTACACGTATTTAATCAATACATCTGTTGTCCAAAAACTATATGCGCTATTTCCTTCGTTTGTAGGGAATGAATTTATTCTACAAGTAAAGTTAATGGTGTCTTTAGTTTGGTATCTGTTTAGAAACTTTATATTCCCCTTAATTGGGCTATTCTTAATCATTTTTAATCTATATAAAGATGATTGTAAAAAAGGTCTTGATACTATTGTTAATGCTGCAAGGATATTAACAATACTATGTATAACCTACTCTGTTATAGAGGTTTCTTGGCTATGGAGTGGTTCGGATTACTTGGCTAGTATATTAGTAACTATTAATAATAGCTTATATGATCCTGTTGTACAAAGTGGGTGGTGGCCTCCGGAATTATGGCCAGGTCAACTTAGAAGCCTTGCGTTAGAACCATCCTATTTTAGTATGATTGCTGTATTTTTGGCACCATTATTAGGTATTCATTATGTAAATTCTAAGAATAAACTTGATATTGTATTAGCATTTTTCTTGGTTTTTATGATTTTCTTAACTAAAGCTCGTACAGGTGTTGTTATTTATCTATTCGAACTGGTTGCTTTTATTGTATTAAGTCTAATCTTTAGATACAAATCTTGGTGGAAACTGTGTCTATTTACAATTGGTCTCAGTGTTCTTAGTTATTCTTTTGCCATTGTTGGTGATTCTGTAGTAAGTCCTATGATTAAGTCAAGTATTTCTCAAACGACTGCTGTCGAAGAAGCACCTAAGGCTACATCTGTAGAAAAAGCTTTAGATAAATATATTGATAGCAATGTTAAGTCAGTCAGCAATACTAGTTCTAGATCTAATTCAGCTAGATTTGGCAATACAGTTGCGATGTTTAACGTTGGACTAGACCATTTAGCATTTGGCGTTGGTAGAGGTTTGCACTCAAGCTATATGGTTGATAAATTCCCTGATTTTGCTAAAGATAGTGGAGAAGTCAAACGTTGGACAGAAGACGTATTACAAAAGGGCTTCCTAGCATTTGAATATCCAGTACTTAATGAATTCGCAGCTATATTGGCCTGGTTTGGGTTGATAGGTGAAATTTTGTTTATTACTCCAATTATATATATATTGTACAGATCATATAAGATTAAGAAGTATATTAATAATCCTACATTAGTCTATCTATTAGTAGCATTCTTTGGGCAAATTGCATGCTTTATGAGTAATGAATTTTTATTGGCATATCCAATACTTGTGGGGATTTTGATCTGTTATATTAAATTTTATGAGCATAATGATATAACCAGAGAATAGGGGGTTATTCTAAATAAAGTATAATGTGTATATTGTAACTAATATTTAAAATATAATGTGTATATTGTAACTAATATTTAAAATATATCGAATATATTTGATATATAGTTT
>NZ_QSDY01000054.1 GCF_003463825.1 Veillonella sp. AM51-8BH | reverse complement strand
CTTCCATCGCTCTTCGTTCGACTTGCATGTGTTAAGCACGCCGCCAGCGTTCGTCCTGAGCCAGGATCAAACTCTCCAAGATATCTTGAAGCTATTTGAATAGCTCATTATTTGTTGTCGTTACATTTAAGTAACTTTGAATTATGGTTGGTTTTGACTTTGTCAAAACCCGCACTCTGGCATATGTTCAATCGTATTGATTGATTACCTATCATTGTTCAGTTTTCAAAGATCTGTTACGTTAGGTTGTTGCCCTAACGACTTGTATAAGTATATCAGCGAAGTCTTAAATCGTCAACCTCTTTTTTCAAAGATTTTTTCAATTTATTTTCAACTGATTTTATACATACAATCATAACCAAATTCTCTAGAAATAGAGATAGAAAACTCACAAACCGAAGTTTGTGAGTTTTAATTTGGTGACTCACCCGCGACTCGAACGCGGGACACCCTGATTAAAAGTCAGGTGCTCTGCCAACTGAGCTAGTGAGTCATGTTGGCAGGGGTGGCTGGGATCGAACCAGCGCATAACGGAGTCAAAGTCCGTTGCCTTACCACTTGGCGACACCCCTACAGTGATTATGATGTGTAGGTTATGGGGTGAGTAGTGGGGATCGAACCCACGCGTAACGGAGCCACAATCCGCCGTGTTAACCGCTTCACCATACCCACCACCTTGTAGGTATCGAAGACGTTGTCTTCGTAACAAAGAGAATTATATCTGTTCTAGAGATTTGTGTCAACACCTTTTTCTCAATTTCATTTAACTTTTACAATTAAAATCAAGAAATGTATTATCTCTAATATAAACTCTTTAGCCTTATATACATAAGGAAGCACTTCGGAAGCAAAGGCCTCACGAATGGTGCTTCCCTATTATACATATAAATTACTTAGTTGGCAAATAGTTTTTTACAAAATTTGGCAAAGCAAAAGCAGCCTTTTGAATTTCAGCATTATAGTACTTAGTTTCAAAGTTTTGTTCACGGTTTGAAGTCCATGTTAATGGATCATATGTTTTGGAACCCAACGTGAAGCAATGCATGCCTGCTGGGTAAATTGGAATAAATGCAGTATATAAACGTGCAATTGGGAAGTGATTATTTACATACCCAAATACTTTCTCTACAAGCGGTTGATGCAACATAGGAGATTCTGTTTGTTGCACAAACAAGCCGTCTTTTTTTAGAGCTTTCAAGGTATTCTTATAGAACTCTTCAGTGAATAGACCTTCACCTGGACCAATTGGATCAGAGCAGTCTACTATAATTACATCATAATAATCTTCTGCTTCCGCCATGAAACCTATTCCATCGCCAATTTTTACAGTTAATTTTGGATTGTTTTCAATCATAGCTTTAGCAATAGTTGGTAAATATTGTTTTGCCAACTCTACTACCTTGCCATCGATTTCAACCATTGTTACTTCTTTTACACAGTCGTGACGTACACATTCTCTAGCTACGCCACCATCACCGCCACCGATGATTAGTACTCGTTCAGGATTTGGATGTAAGAATAATGGAACATGACTCATCATTTCATGGTAGATGAACTCTTCGCGTTCAGATGTTTGGAATACACCATCTAATGCGAGCATTGTACCATACTCTTTAGATTTAAATACTTCAATTTTTTGGAACTCAGATTCACCTGAATATAATACTTCTTCTGCTTCAGCGCTAAGACGTAAATGAGGAGTTTGTTCCTCTGTAATCCATTGACTCATGTAGTACCTCCTACTTTTATACTACAATACGCACCGCAGGTTATTGCGATGCGTATGTATGTTACTTTAATTGCTCTATTACTTAACCTTTACGGCTAATATAACAGAAACCGCCACCTAAAATGGTATCTTTCATCCAATTCGCTAACGAAAAATCTCGGATCTCACCTTCATCAAAGATGCCACAGCGAATATCATCGCCATCCCTAAAAATCTTGTGAATTGGAACCCAATGCCATGTATAAAGAGCCTTTTCCTTGCCCTTATGACGATTCAAAAACGCCACAGGCACATCTTGTGCCAATGCATCATGAATAAACTGAGCTGCTGCCTCTACCTCTACACGAGAAGCACAGAAAGGAGACACATTTAACATATGTACATCATATGACAAGCCTTCGTCTTCTAATAAACGAACCAGGCCTCGTTCCATCCATTGCGTTTTATAAACACCACCACCGAAGCGTGGCTTCACATATTTCCAAACTAAGTTCATCCGTTCTAAAGCAAGCGTTTGATCGGATGTGGTTTCTAAATCTAATAAGCCATCCCTAAATAGCGAATAACTCAAAACTTGTGATGCCGATGTAGGACCACAACCAGACAGGCGTTGCCACTCATCTGTGAACCACTCTTGGTCATACCCATATGATGTCTTTCCGTCTACATCAATATATAGCCATTCCGGATGTTTAATAGATACATCATTCATGAGATTAACCTTCGATTACTTCAACAGTTTCCATGATAGCACCTTGATGGATACCATCAACTACGTCCATACCTTCGATTACTTTACCAAATACTGTATGCACACCATCCAAATGAGGTTGTGGTTCGTATACGATAAAGAATTGACTACCACCAGTATTAGGACCGCGGTGAGCCATAGACAATGCACCACGTTCGTGTTTGTGTGGGTTACCAATTAATTCATCTTTAATTGTGTAGCCAGGACCACCTGTACCATTGCCATTAGGGCAACCACCTTGAGCTACGAAACCAGGAATTACACGGTGGAAACGAAGACCATTGTAGAAACCTTTATTGATCAAATCAATGAAGTTTTGTACTGTGCCAGGAGCTTCTTTATCAAATAATTCAATTACAATATCGCCGCCGTCAGCCATATGGATTTTTGCTTTTTTCATTGTTCAGGTACCTCCAAAATTGTACGCAACACATGTGCTGCTAATATAAAACCTGCCACTGGTGGCACAAAACTACATGTACCAGGGCTTGTTGCTTCCCCACGGAACTGTGGCTTTGTTGGTTTTTCTGTAGAAAATAAAACTAATTGTTTTTTTATGCCCCGTTTTTTTAACTCCCGGCGCATAACGCGCGCAAGAGGACATGTATGAGACTTATTGATATCAGCAATCATAAGTTTTTCTGGGTAAAAGCGATTACCGCCGCCCATACAAGAAATAACGGGGATACTTTCACGTTGACAAACCTCAATAATATTTAGTTTTGCCGTTACCATATCGATAGCATCGATAACATAATCAACGTGTAAGCTTTGAATGAATCCAGGGTAACTTTCCTCAGTATACATAAGATCATGAGTTTCTATCACCACATCCGGATTAATAGAAAGAGCTCGCGCCTTTGCTACCTCTACCTTACGCTCACCAATCGTGTCGTGAGTTGTAATCATTTGGCGGTTCAAATTACTAGGTGCTATAGAGTCTCCGTCGATAAGAACGATTCGCCCAACCCCTGCACGTACTAGAGCCTCAAGAGCACCACCACCAACGCCACCGACACCAAAGAGAGCCACAGATGTATTCTTTAAGGTTTGGATTTTATCTGGTCCAACTAACCATTCTAAACGAGTTAACATATATTCCATTAATATTTACCCGCCGGAATGATTTCTGTCCAATAACCGTCTGGATCGGCAATGAAGTAAATCCCCATATCAGCATTTTCGTAGGCTACAACGTCCATCTCTTTGTGTTTTTTAAGAGCTGCTTCATAGTCATCTACATAAAATGCCAAGTGGAATTCATTGTCTCCCAAATTATAAGGGCGATCCCAGTCACGCAACCAAGTAAGTTCTAGCTCATGCGCTGTATATGGACTTTTTAAATATACAAGGATGAAAGCACCACTTGGATCTTCCAAGCGGCGAGATTCCTCAAGTAATAAAGCCTCTTTATAGAAAGCTAAACTTTTATCAAGATCCTTAACATTTATATTATTGTGAGCAAATGAAAATTTCATAGGACCTCCTTAATTAATTCCAGTATGTTTTTGTAGGAATTCTCCTCTTTTAATAGTATCACATTTGGCAATTCTATAGCTAGTTAATCACAAATTTTGCTGTACTGCCATCATCACCACGTGTGACCTCTAAATGGGCAGGTATACGAGTCTTTAATTCAGGTACATGAGAAATCATGCCGATGAGGCGTCCAGAAGATTGTAATTGTACCAATGTTTCCATGGCAAGTTCTAATGTATCTGGATCTAAAGTACCAAAGCCTTCGTCGATGAACATCGTATCCATATGAATACCACCTGCATAACTTTGAATGACATCCGCAAGACCTAAGGCAAGAGCCATCGACGCCAAAAAGGTTTCGCCACCAGACAAGGTGTTCGCTGGTCTTGACTGACCTGTGAAAGCATCCATAACGGCCAAATCAAGGCCTTGTTTGCCACGACCACCACCAGTATAGTCAGACCGCTCCAAGGAATATCGACTACGACTCATCTTTTGAAGTCGTAAATTGGCGGCATACACAACTTCATCTAAAATAGCACCTAGCACATATCGTTCAAAGGTTACATTTTTAAAGCCTTGTTCACCGCCATTGGCCAAGTCGTTAAGACGGCTTAAGAAAGTGATTTCCTCACGAGCTTCGCCCATAGCCTTTTCCAGTTCTTCTAATGATGCTAATGTGGTTTCAATATGTTTTGTTTCTTTATCCCAAGCCGCAAGAGAACCTACTAAATTATCACGTTTCTCTACGGCCGTATCATATACTTCGTCAGAAACCGTATCACTTGGTTCTATTACAGACTGGGCATGTTTCAAAGCCGCATCATATACAGCTTGAGCTGTACTAAAAGCCTCATCTAATGCATGTAGCTCAGTTCTAAACGCATCTAAGGCCTTATAATCACCTAGCGCATCTATAAAGTCATCTTCAGATACTGAAATTGATTGTAATGATTTTACATATTCTTGGTAAAACCCATCAAGATTTTTTGTTTCTTCCTGCACTTGTGCAGATAAGATTTCTAAACGTCCCCGTTTAGCGTTGAGCTGCTCTTTAGCAGCATCTAGACTTGATTTACAAACCTTCAACTGCTCATCGTATGTATTAATTTCAGTCTCTAATAATTCAATCTGTTTATGCCATGCCTCAAGATCTGTAGTTGGCAATATCTTAGATAACCCATCTATCTTAGCCTGTACAGAGCTAATCTGAACCGCTACGTCATGCAAATTATTGAGCAATTCATTATGACCGATTTCCAATTTAGCTAATTTATCTTTACCATCAACCAAGTCATGCTCATTTTTAGTTATAATTTTGGTCAACTGTTCAGTGTCTCTACGCAAATCTGTAAGTCGATTTATTTGGGATGACAAGTCTTGCTGAGTAGAATCAAAAGTATCTTCTGAAAAATCAGCAATAGATGATTTGAGTTTAGAAACTTGGTCATTAACTTGCTCATCTAACTCATGTAGACGAATAATCAACGTTTCTTTCTGACCAATTTCGCTAGCCCGCTTCTGTAATGCCCCATCACGCACTGCGCGTGCCTCTTCTACTTCCTCTTTGGTAGGGTATAATTCTGGCTTAGATGCTAACTGTGGATGCTCTGTAGAGCCACATACAGGACATGGCTCATTATCTACTACCAAATGAACCAGTTCAAAAGCCCGTCCCTCTGCCATCAGGTGTTCTAAACGTTCAAGCCGTACCGTTGAGTTTTTTACAGATTCATCTAGAGTCGCTAAAGCTCCCTCCTTAGCATCAATATCATTTTGAGCCTTTTGTTTATCTGCTAACAATTCAGAATATCGTTGCAACTGGCTCAACTGCTCTTGGATGTGAGGAATAGACTCTAATGCTTTACTATTAGCTGAAACTGTTTTCTCACTTCAACTAACTCAGCCTCTAAATCAGCTACTAGCTTGTACTGAGCCTGCAACTTAGCTTCACTTTTCTCGCGGTCTTGTGTTTCTAACTGGCTATTTAATGTGCTCAATTCCTTATTTAGCACTACTAACTCATTAAACTGTTCGGCCTGCTGTTGTAATTGAGCCAACGCAGTCCTCTTAGCTTGTATAGTTTCAGCGTGAGATGCTAACACCTCATAATCCTCTGTACATTTAGACTCATGTTGAGTTGCAACCTCTACACTTTTTTTTGCATCTGAAAGTGCCGTTTTCAAAGTTTTTAATACAGTCTGTTTATCACCAAGTTGTTTATACAATTCATAGCTTGGTGTTAACCCGGTGAGGAACTGAACCTTTTCATTTAAACTAGACCGCTCCTTTTCTCTTTCTTTTACCAAGTCTAATTTGTTCGTAGCCTCAATAAGAGATTGTTGTACCTGATTATATAAGGCCCACTCATTGCGCAATGTATTGAACTGGTCCACTACAGCTACAGCTTTATCACGTTCAACAACAAGCGTATTACGGTGAGGTTCTCTATCTTTCAAAAGCTCTCGTACATGCTCAATAGTTAGTACAGGGATTTCTTCATCATGCGGAATGGATTGCAGTAATGCATTTTGTTTTGTTACATTTTCTTCAATACCGGATTTTGCCTCATCATAAGCAGATTTTAGGGCATCCTGTAATCTTCGATATAACTCAGTTCTAAAGAGTGTATGTAATAACTCCTCCCGTTCACTGGTGGAGGATACTAATAATTTTCTAAACTCCCCTTGCGGCAAAAGTACTACTTGTAAAAATTGATCTTTACGAAAACCTATAATTCGTTGAATCGTATCACGAATAGCAGCGGCAGAAGTGGCGATGACTGTCCACTCGCCATCTTTCATTTCGTATACAGTAGCACTAGCATTCTGCTCACGCATACCAGTCCCCCGTTTTTTGGCTACCAACTGTTTTGGCAATCGTTCAACACGATACTGAGCATCACCGATAGCAAAGGAAAAATCAACACGCGTCATATGCTGCGGTTCTGCAAAATCACTACGGATAGCATCCGTTTTGCGCACCTCTCCACTAGGCTCACCATACAAGGCATACACCATCGCATCTAGTATGGATGTTTTTCCCGCCCCTGTAGGACCAGAGATGAGGAACATGGAATGGTTTTGGAGCTCATTAAAGTCCAAGGTAACCGAATCGCGGTACGGACCAAAGGCTTCTATAGTTAAAGATATAGGCTTCATTTAGTCCTCCTTTAGAATTCGATTCCATACAGAGTTAATGTATTGTTGCTCACGCTCTGTTAATGGTTCTTTCCACACGGTTTCAGCAAACTGATTAAATAATTCGCGCTCGTTTAACTCTTTAAAAACTGCTTCATCCATATCTGCCATAGGAGTTGCCACGCGACCTACTAAATCAATAGTCATGCATCGATGATACACTTGGCGCAGCTTAGCCATCCCATCCATTATAGGCATCGTATCAAGCAATCGAGCCTGCACGTAATCGTCTTTATGCTTAGCTTGTAATTCTTTATTATTTAGGAGGTCTTCAAAGTAACCTTCTAAAATAACTACATCTCGCTTCGCTTCTACAGGAATGGTGCTAATATCTACGTGCCCCTTTGTATCCATATCAATAATGGTAAAAGATTTCTTCTGCGTATGCTCATCAAAGGAATACTTTAATGGCGATCCGCTATAACGAATATAGTCTGCCCCCATTCGTTGAGGCCCATGCAAATGGCCAAGAGCGGTATATTGAAAGTCTTTAAAGACTTGTGGACTTACTTGTTCACTACCACCGATAGACAAGGTCCGCTCAGAGCCACCTACATCACCGCCCATTACAAAGGCATGACTAATGGCAATGCTACGCATCCCCTTTGGCACTTGATTACGTAAATGGTTGCTCCAAGCCTGATACATTTGATCATAATTATGTAGATTGAGACCAGTTTCCAAAGAAGGGGTAGCAAAACCTAACCCTAATGCATCCCCAATACGACGAGGCTCGCTGAAAGGCATTGGGCAAATAGCCACCTTACCATCAGGTCCTTCAAATTCAAAGGGTTGTAATGCATGATGAGGGGATCCCCAAATATGAATTCCTGATTGGCTTAACATAGAGCGCCCCACTTCAAGGCGTTCAGCCCCATCGTGATTACCACTTACCACGAAGAGTGGTACCTTATAATCCATAGCGAGACGGGTAATGATGGAATCCCATAACTCAATAGCTTCAATAGGAGGTACCGCTCTATCAAATACGTCCCCGGCTAACAAGATGCCGTCGATTTTTTCATCTTTCAAAATAGAAAAGAACTGATTCTCCAGCACATGAGCTTGGTCATCTGTTAAATACTGACCATAAAAAATACGTCCTAAATGCCAATCAGCAGTATGTAAAAAACGCATTTTATCCCCCTTTCCAGCTCTCCCTATACCTTATCTGAATGTAGTTATATAAATAATTATATAACTAAGACTGCTTTTTAGCTTAATTATTGATTCTCTACAATAGAGCGTAACATAGCAATTTCTTTTGCATACCCATCGAGTTCGTTTGGCGTTTCCAAATAGAACGGCAAGTTCGTCAATTTAGGATGTGTCACAATACGAGCGATGGCATCGATACCGATGTGACCTTCACCAATTTTTTCGTGCCGATCTTTATGAGCACCCATAGGATTTTTAGAGTCATTCAAGTGAATGGCTTTTAAACGGTCTAAGCCTACAATACGGTCAAACTCATCAATAACACCATCAAGATTATTGACGATATCATAACCACCTTCGTGAATGTGACAAGTATCTACACAAACACCCATGTATTCTTTTAATTTCACACCATCGATGATGCGTGCAATTTCTTCAAAGCGAGAACCAATTTCTGTGCCCTTACCTGCCATGACTTCTAAGAGAACTGTTGTTTTCATGCCAGGGAATAAAATTTCATTCAAGCACTCCACGATGTATTCGATGCCTTGATCTACACCTTGCTTTACATGGCTACCAGGGTGAAAGTTATACATTTGGCCTGGTAAATATTCCATACGCTCTAGGTCTTCTGTCATGGCTTGTTTTGCAAAAGCGCGCAAATCTTCTTTTGCTGCACATGGATTATACGTGTAAGGTGCATGAGCTAATAAGGTGCCAAAGTTATGTTCTTTCATATACGCACTCAAGCTATTCATATCCTCTACATCGAGGGCACGCATACTACCACCACGAGGATTGCGCGTGAAGTATTGGAATGTATTACCTCCAATTTTTGTAGCTTCCTTCCCCATGTTTAAATAACCTTTGCTAATTGATAAATGACTGCCGATGACAAACATAATACTCCTTTATATTTATATAATTCTAAAATTCTAAAATACTCAATTCTAATATCTATTCTATTACGCTTACATCTATTCCAAAAGCCTAATGAATAGAAGACATATATAACTAATATAACCCCTACCGTGAAGGAGCCCTTCGCGACAGGGGTTATGTATTAATGACTTTCTTTTTTAGCACACTCAGGGCATACACCTTCAAAGGTAATATGTTGACCTGTGATTTGATACTCGCTACCTTGATCAGCAATTGTTTTGATAGCTTGTAAATCAATGCCCATCATATCTTCTACCTTGTTGCAACGGATGCAACGAATATGGGAATGAGCTTGTGTGTCCCAATCGTAATGAGCGCGCTCATCACCTACTTCTAAAATTTTTACAAGACCGATTTTTTCAAAAATCTCCATCGTCTTGTACACGGTTGCCAAGCTCATGCTTGGATGTTCAGGGCGCAACGTATGATACAACATTTCTGCTGTTGGATGATCATGATGACCACGCAAGGCATCATAAATCGCAATACGTTGTGGGGTTACTTTGAACCCTTGGCTACGCAGAATTTGTGCGATATCCATAATACTCTACTCTACCTTTCTCCACTTGGAAATCTATAAGGCATCGACCATTATCGGCCATTCACAAGAAATAATTATTATCTATTATATCAGAATTCTCAACACTTATCAAGATAGATAGTATTAACTATTAAGTAATAAAAAATGTGGATTGCTCGAAAGCAATCCACATTCTATTAGTCTTTAAAGTAAGGCTTGAAACCTTCACCTTGATGACGAGGTTTTCTGTCACCACGTGGACGATCAGATCTACGATCATCTCTGCGGCGGTCATCACGACGTTCACCTCTGCGGTCATCGCGGCTGCGACGAGGGCGGTCATCGCGACGACGATCTCCGTCACGGCGGCGATCACCATCTCTACGACGGTCACCACGGCGGCGGTCACTACGGCCACCTTCACGACGACGGCGTACGCGCAATGGTTTTTCTTCTGTAATATTTACAGGAGTTGTATCTGGCTCTTTTGTTAACAATTTAAGAGCTGCTGCCAACAATGTAACAGAATCTGTATCATTTAACAATTCCTCTGCACTAGATTTGAATGGCGCTAATGCTTCTAAATTATCTGTCATTTCAACGAGACTTTCAATTGCCAAACGTTGTTGACCTTCAAGAACTTCACCTAAGGAAGGTGCACGGCGGCGTGCGATTTTACGTTTTGTTAAACGCTCGATAGCATGTAAATGCTCCATTTCACGAGGGATAACGAACGTGAAAGCTTGACCAGCTTTACCGGCACGGCCTGTACGACCTACGCGGTGTGTGTAGCTTTCAGGATCTTGAGGCATATCATAGTTATATACGTGAGATACGCCAGAAATATCAAGACCACGAGCTGCCACATCAGTAGCCACGAGAATATCGATGGTGCCTTCACGGAATTGACGAATTACGCTGTCCCGTTTTTGTTGAGACAAATCGCCATGAATGCCTTCCGCCATGTAACCACGTTTTTTAAGACCTTCAGTTACTTCATCAACACGACGTTTTGTACGTGTGAAGATAATAGCAAGTTCAGGTGTTTGAATATCGAACAAGCGGCAAAGAACATCGAATTTTTGACGGTCTTGCACTTCGATATAATATTGTTCAATTAAGTCCATCGTAACTTGAGTCGGTTTCATACGAATCAATGTTGGCTCTGTCAAATATGTTTCAGCTAATTGTTGGATAGCTTTAGGCATAGTTGCGGAGAACAACAATGTTTGATGGTCTTCTGGGATAGCACCCAAGATTTTATTGATATCATCAACAAAGCCCATGTTTAACATTTCGTCGGCTTCGTCCAATACCACAACTTTCACATGGTCAAAGTGGATAGAACCACGATCCATATGGTCCATCAATCGGCCTGGAGTAGCAACGATGATTTGTGGATTTTTTTTCAAGGCACGGAACTGACGATTAATATCTTGACCACCATAGATAGGTAGTGCTGTGATATTCGTGTATTGAGCCATTTTGTTAAGCTCTTCAGCTACTTGGATAGCTAATTCTCGTGTAGGGGATAAAATAACTACTTGAACGTGACGCTCATTCCCGTCTACGCGTTCCAATACAGGCAAGCCAAATGCTGCTGTCTTACCAGTACCTGTTTGAGCTTGACCAATCATGTCTTTACCGCTCATGGCAACTGGGATAGCTTCCTGTTGAATTGGCGTAGGCTCTTCAAAGCCATATCGTTTAACGCTCTTAGAACAGGTTCGCTAATCATTAATTGTTCAAATTTTTCTAACATCTAAATGTGTTTCCTCCTATCGCACACGAATTATGCGCGTTAGAATAGTATATCATATTTCAATGGTGAAAGCTATCAAATCAAATGTATTTTCTAATACATATATTCATGAACCCTAATCAACTATATAAGAAAAAAATATAATTTAGGTATAATATAATTAAAATAA
>NZ_QSDY01000053.1 GCF_003463825.1 Veillonella sp. AM51-8BH | reverse complement strand
TTTTATATTTATCTATATATTTATTCGATAGATATTCAATGGATAATTCTTCTATGATTAATAATAGTTATAATTAAAAAATATCGATTTACCTAGAAAATAAGCCTGTTATAAGGTATAATTATAGAGATATATTCCGATTTGGTGTACATTTACACTTTCACTTGGAATATGAGGATGATGAAAGTAATGCTATGAACCCCATGCCCAACGGGTTCAGGTGTAGGAGGTATAAAATGGCTAAAGATTGTTCCTTTGACGTTGTGTCCGAAGTGGATATGCAGGAAGTAGATAACGCGGTAAACCAAGCGAAAAAAGAGATTGGTACGCGCTATGATTTCCGTGGCTCCAAAGCGGAAATCAGTCTTGAAGGCGACACTATCAAAATCATCGGTGATGATGAATATAAATTGAATGCCATTATCGATGTTTTAAAAGGCAAAATGGTTAAACGTAACGTAGCGATTAAAAATCTTGACTATGGCAAAGTTGAACCAGCTGCTGGTGCTACAGTTCGCCAAATCATTACTATTAAAAAAGGCATTACAAAAGAAAATGCTAAAGAAGTAGTAAAAGCAATTAAAAACATGAAAATTAAGGTACAAGCATCTATCCAAGAGGATCAAGTGCGTGTATCTGGTAAGGATAAAGATGATTTGCAAGCAGTAATCCAAATGTTAAAACAATTGGATATCCCTGTAGAATTGCAATTCGTTAACTTCCGTTCCTAATAACATATGTCCATAAGATAGGGTTAGTTTGATTCATGGGAGTTTCTAACCCTATCGGTGTAGGAGGCCTTATGAAAGTAGAGGACATGAAGGGTGGCTATACCACAGGTTCATGTGCTACGGCAGGTATGAAAGCTGGTTTATTGGCCCTCTTAGATAAGAACATCGTGGATCAAGTGGTCATTGAAAATCCTCAAGGTCAGTATATTGAGGTACCTATCAAACAGGTAGAGGTCATATCCGATACAGAGGCTAAGGTGACCGTTATGAAAGACGGCGGCGACGATCCTGATGTAACTCATGGCAATGATGTGGAAACGACGGTGACTCTTGATGATACTGGTGAACTACGATTCCGGGCAGGCTTTGGCGTTGGGACGGTAACGAAACCGGGCCTTGCGATGCCGCCAGGAGAACCGGCTATCAATCCAGGGCCTAGGACGATGATGAACATCGTCTTTGAAGAGCATTGTGTACATGGCCAAGGTGTAACAGTAACGGTGAGCGTACCAAACGGTATGGTATTAGCCAAGAAAACGTTAAATCATACCCTGGGTATCGAAGGTGGTATTTCCATTATCGGTACTACGGGTATCGTTAAGCCTATGAGTGAAGAAGGGTTCAAGAACTCGTTAGTACCTCAGCTAAAGGTTATGAAAGCTAATGGTTGTGAAACGGCTGTTCTCGTGCCGGGCCGTATCGGTCAGGATCTGGCGGAACAAGTACTTGGTATACATAAGAACCAAATGGCAGAAACGAGCAACTTTATTGGCTTTATGCTTGAAAAGGCAGTACAAATTGGCTTCAAGCGTATTTTGATCATCGGTCATATTGGCAAATTAATAAAATTAGCTAGTGGTAGTTTCCATACCCACAATCGCATGAGTGATGGTCGCATGGAAAGCATCGTAGCCTATGCCGCTTTAGAAGGGGCATCCCAAGCGGTGTGTGAAGAGCTATTTAATTGCCAAACTACAGAGTCTACGTTCCCAATATTGGAGCGTGAAGGACTGACTGGGGTGTACCAACGTGTGGTAGATCGTGCATCGTTACGTAGTGAGCGATACATTGCTAATGAAGCAGAGGTAGGTATCATTATTACCACCTTAAAGGGTGAGATTTTGGCAATGGATAAGCATGCTAAAGAGATAGGAGAGCTTGAACAATGGCACATACCTTGTATATCGTAGGCATTGGTCCGGGTAATCCTGATTATGTGGTGCCTAGAGGCCTTAATTTAATTAAACATGCCACCGTATTGGTAGGTAGTGAACGGTCTTTAGAGGACTTTCAAGAGCCTGGCCAAATTACATATCCTGTAACGGGTAAGCTTAGCTTACTGGCTGAGCAAATTGAGCGTGAGCTCAACGACCATGATGTTGTAGTTATGGTAAGCGGTGATACAGGCTACTACAGCTTGTTACCGTATTTGAAAAAGAAATTTACTGCTAACCCTATTGAGGTTGTGCCCGGCATTAGTTCTATGACCTTTGCCTTCGCACGACTTAATGAGGTGTGGCATGATGCGGATTTAATGAGCTTTCACGGTCGCCAACCGGCACCAGAGAAGTTCATGTATGAAGCAGGTAAAAAGATGGGGTTCTTGACGGATCCTGAATATAATCCAGCGCATATTGCGCGTATTTTAATAGATGCAGGCTGGCCAAAAGAAACGAGAGCAGCAGCCCTTGAGCGCTTAAGCTATGATGATGAAAAAATCGTAGACTCCACGTTAGCGGTGTTAACTGAGCTTGAAGGCTTTGGTCATTCTGTAATGGTGGTACTAGGATGAGACATTTTTTTGGAATTCCTGATGAAGAATTTATCCGCGGCGACGTGCCGATGACGAAATGCGAGATTCGCAAAGCTGTTATGAACGAGGCGCGCATCGAGGAAGATAGCATAGTCCTTGATGTAGGTGCTGGTACGGGCTCTATCTCTATCGAAGCAGCCTTGGCAGCTCCTAAAGGACATGTATATGCGATTGAACGCTTTGATAAAGGCATCGACCTTATCAATGAAAACATGAAGAAATTCAATGTTAATAATATGACAGTCATAAAGTCCAAAGCTCCTGAAGGCATGGAAGAATTGCCTGAGCTTGATGCGGTTATCATCGGCGGTAGCGCTGGTGGTATGACAGGCATCATGGATGAGGCGCAACGTCTTTTAAAAGTAGGTGGCCGTCTAGTGGTTACTGCTGTAACGATGGAAACTGGTTATACAATCTTAAAAGAATTGAAAGGTCGTCCTTTCACCTATGAAGGTTACCAAATGTCCATCAGCCGTTACCGCAAGGCTGGTCCATATCATTTGTTAGACCCATTGAGTCCAATTTTCATTGTATCTGCAACGCGTATCGCAGAAGGAGAGTAATATGGTTGATGTACATATCGTAGGCGCAGGCCTGGGGATCCCGAGTTAATCACTCGCAAAGGGTATCGTTTAGTGCAAGAGGCAGACGTTGTTATCTACGCTGGCTCCTTGGTAAACCCTGCCATTTTAGAGGCTTGTAAACCAGGCTGTGAAATCCATAACAGTGCTACCATGAACCTTGATGAGGTGTTGGCTGTTATGAAAGCTTCTGTGGAGGCTGGTAAAAGCGTAGTTCGCCTTCATACAGGTGACCCTGCTATTTACGGTGCTATTCAAGAGCAAATGGATGCACTAGCTGGCATGGGCATTTCTTATGAAGTTGTACCAGGTGTAAGCTCTTTCCTTGCTACAGCAGCGGCATTAAAACAAGAATACACATTACCTAATGTGTCCCAAACAGTTATCATTACGCGCATGGAAGGCCGTACACCGATGCCTCCAAAGGAAAAATTGCGTATGTTAGCAGCTCATGAAGCAACAATGTGTATTTTCCTTAGCGTTCAAATGTTAGATAAGGTTGTAGCTGAACTCATCGAGGGCGGTTATGACAAAACAACTCCAGTGGCTATCGTGGTAAAAGCGTCTTGGCCAGACCAACGCATTATCCGCGGCACGCTGGAAACCATTGCGGACATCGTAGCGAAAGAGGGCGTATTGCGCCAAGCTATGATCGTAGTAAGCCATGTATTAGATAGCGAATACGAATTATCTAAACTTTACGACAAAGGCTTTGCTCACATGTACCGCAGTGCTAAGGACTAGTATGATGAAAGAACTAGAAGCTGTTGCGCCTTTGACGAGAAGCATGAAAAATAGAACAGCTATTCTTTCTGTGTCTGAACGAGGTGCAAAGCTAGGTCAACGCATCAAGTCTTTGGTGGCACCTCATGCGGATTGCTTTGAAAAAGAAAATCGTCCCTCTGGTGGAGATGCCATTTATTTTGATTCCCTCAAAAATCATATTGGACAGATTTTCAAGGATTACGACCAAGTACTTTGTATTATGGCACTCGGTATCGTAGTGCGCATGATTGCACCATATATTGAGCATAAATCTAAAGATCCTGCTGTAGTCGTAATGGACGAAGTAGGACACCATGTGATTAGCTTATTGTCTGGGCACCTTGGGGGGGCCAACGAATGGACGCAGTCCATTTCGCTGGCCATCGATGCGGACCCCGTCATTACAACCGCTACGGATGTAAACGGATTGCCAGCGCCTGACGTGTTGGCGCGCCACGAACATCTGTTGGTCGATGATTTTCAAACCTTAATCAATGTGAACTCTGCCATTGTTGGAGGAGAGCAGGTTGATTATTATATCGATGCAAGCTTAGCGAATACTGAGCATTTAGAGGCAGTTATAAAAGCTCATATTGGTGAACATGGCATGGTTCATGTTGTTTCTCTAGAGGAACTTGCCTCCATTCCATGTAAAAATGAAAGCACTGAAGAAGGCTCATCTCGAGTTGTAATTACTGATAAAGTAATCACTGAGCATAGTCACCAATTGATTTTACGCCCTCGTACGTATACGATGGGCATTGGCTGTCGTCGAGATACGCCGAAGGAATTAATCCTTGACGCTATACAACAGTCGCTAGCAGCGCATAAGCTTTCACCAAAAAGCCTTGTAACGGCAGCATCGGTCATCGTTAAACAAGACGAAGTAGGCCTCTTAGAGGCTATGCAAATTATGGGGTGGTCTATCGTGTTCTATACACAGGACGAGATGGCACCACTCATTGAAGAAGAAAAATTAAAAGAATCTAATTTTGTAAAAGGAACTATAGGAGTAGGAAACGTATGCGAGACAACGGCATTACTAGCGGCCAAGAGCCGAACATTAATACAGCACAAAACAATTTATCCCAAAACAACGGTAGCCATTGCACAGGTAATATCAAAGTAATCGGCATCGGCCCTGGCGATGAAGAGTTTATGACGCCTCAAGCGCGCGAAGCTATCTTAGCGGCTGACCGCGTGGTAGGTTATTTGACATACCTCGACTTGATCAAAGACCTTATCGAAGGTAAAGAAACTGTAGGTACTGCAATGATGCAAGAAGTAGATCGTTGCCAACAAGCAGTTGATTTAGCCGTAGAAGGCCATCAAGTCGTTGTAGTATCCTCTGGTGACTCTGGCGTATATGGCATGGCAGGTCTTGTGTTAGAACTTGCTAATAAAGTGCCAGCAGAAAAACGTCCTTCCGTAGATATCGTACCTGGTCTTAGTGCTGTAAACGTAGCAGCATCTGTATTGGGTGCACCTTTGATGCATGACTTTGCAGTCATTTCCTTAAGTGACTTAATGACTCCATGGGATCTTATCAAAAAACGTGCTGATCTTTGTGCACAAGGTGATATGGTTATTTCCTTGTACAACCCACGCAGTAAAAAACGTGTTACACACTTAGATGAAGTTCGCGACATCGTTCTTAAATACCGCGACCCTAAAACACCTGTTGGCATCGTGCAAAAAGCAGGTCGCCCAGGTCAACATATGGTAATCTCTGATCTTGAAAACTTCACTAACGAAGAAGTAGATATGCAAACACTTGTTATCATCGGTAACAGCCAAACCTATGTTGAAAATGGTCGCATGATTACACCTCGAGGCTACAAATTATGATCTGGGTCATTGCCGGCACTTTGGATGGTCGCACCTTAGCGGTAGAAATCCAAAAACGAACTGGTGAAGATGTGCTTGTTACGGTTGTTAGTCAGTATGGTGCAGAGCTTGCTGCCCATAAAGGCATTACCGTACATACGGGCCGTCTTGACCAAGAAGCGATGCAAAACTTGATTAAAGAGCACAATGTACGACTCTTAATTGATGCAAGTCATCCGTATGCTGCTATTGTTACAGCTACGGCTCAAGATGCAGCAAAGGCCGAAGGTATACCTTTTGTTCGGTTTGAACGTAAAGAGGTACCATTACCTAATTATGATAAATTACATATCGTAGTAGATGAAGTAGAAGCAGCTAACCTTGCTGGCAAATTAGCAAAAGAAAATAATAACCATGTGTATTTGACTACTGGTAGTAAGACAATGCACATCTTTGCTAAATCTGAAGCCTTACAAGACTGTGAAGTATGGACACGTATTTTGCCTACCGCAGAGGTGTTACAAATGATGGAAGACCTCAATGTAAGTCCAAAGCGCATCGTTGCAGTACAAGGTCCATTTTCTTACGATATGAACCGTATTATGTTCCACGATACGAAGGCTAGCGTTGTAGTTATGAAAAACTCTGGCCTTGTAGGTGGTGCTGATACAAAATTACAAGCAGCCATGGATCTTGGTATCCATGTTATTGTTATCGATAGACCCCGTGTTAAGATTGAAAGCCACGTGGTATCATCGAATGATGAATTTTTCGAATTATGGGAGGACACTAATGGATTACGTTAAAAATCCTAAAGCGATTGAAGATAAAAGTATGCAAATCATTTACGATTATGTAAAAGATTTAGGTTTAACAGATGATGAAGTACGCGTAGTATCCCGTACTGTACATGCTTCTGGTGACGTTGAATACGCTCAACTTGTAAAAATGAGCCCTGATGCTGTTCAAAAAGGTATTGAAGCCTTGGAAAATGGTGCTGATATTTATACTGACGTAGAAATGGTGCGCACAGGCATCTCCAAACCAGCTCTTAAAATTCGCGGTAACGAAGTACACTGCTTAATCAAAGATGAAAACGTAGCTAAAATGGCTAAAGAATTGGGTGTAACTCGTTCCATTGCAGCTATGCGTACATTTGGCAAACAATTAGAAGGCCAAATCGTAGCTATCGGCAATGCACCTACTGCATTGTACGAAGTATTGCGCTTAGCTCTTGAAGAAGGTATTAAACCAGCTCTTATCATCGGTATTCCTGTAGGCTTTGTTGGCGCTGCGGAATCTAAAGATTATTTGATGGAAGTATCCCCAGTTCCTTATATCACTGTAAAAGGTAACAAGGGTGGTAGCCCAATTGCAGCATCCGTATGTAATGCATTGCTTTACACAGATGTAAAGCGCAACGATATGCTCTTCGTAGAAGGCAAAGAATCTAAATAAAAAGTAACCCGAATCGTTGCATACTGCTGGCGGTTCGGGTTTTACTGTATCTAGTATGAGGTTTATATGTATAATACGGGTGCTGATAGCACCATGTATTGGTGAAAGGAGAGGTTACTATGGACTCTCTGAATGAACGAAAACTCTTTCGTATATCAGTTATTATTATTTTGATTATTGCTGTCGTGGCTAGTATGATTATCTCGCTGATTTGGGGCTCCACACCGGTGTCGCTATCGGAGATTTGGCACACATTGTGGGCTAGTGAGCTAACAGATACAGCATCACAAATCATTTGGAATATTCGCTTACCCCGTAATATTGTTGCCGCATTAGTTGGCGCTTGTTTAGCTGTATCGGGGGCCATTTTACAGGCGGTTATGAAGAACCCTTTAGCAGATCCTCAAATCGTTGGCGTTTCCTCCGGTGCTGGACTTGCCGGTGTTATTATATTTATTCTATTCCCTGGCTATGATCATATTGTGCCTCTCGTCGCCTTTATAGGTGCTATGGCTGCGGCGTTGATGGTATATGCTCTTGCTTGGAAGAATGGTGTACGTCCAAGCCGTATCATCTTGGCTGGTGTTGCGGTGGCTGCTTTTTTAGGCTCTGGTATTTCTGCACTACTTGTATTCTATGGAGATCGTGTGCAAGGAGCCTTACTTTGGATGGTAGGGGGCTTGGCTGCACGCAGTTGGCCTCAAGTAGAGGTTCTGTTCCCATACGCGTTAGTCGGTCTTATTTTTGCCTGTTTAGGTGCTAAACGTCTTACGATTTTAAGTTTAGGTGATGAAACAGCAAAGGGGTTAGGTCTTAAGGTAGAACAAACGCGGTTTATTATGACTGCTGTTGCGGCTCTATTAGCAGCAGGTGCCGTTAGTATTGCGGGCTTAATCGGTTTCGTAGGCCTCGTTATACCGCATATGTTACGACTTATCATCGGTAATGATTATGCGTATTTACTCCCCGGCTCTGCATTATTAGGGGCACTCGTCCTCGTTGTTAGTGATACGGTAGGGCGTGTTATGTGGAGCCCAATTGAGGTACCGGTTGGTATTATCATGGCATTCTTTGGGGCGCCATTCTTCTTATATCTGTTGAGGAGGGATAACTAATGAATACGGCTATTGATGTAAACCAGTTATCCGTCACTCTCGGTGATCGTCATATTTTACATGACATTAATGTATCTGTCCCTGTTGGTAAAATAACGACTTTAATCGGGCCTAATGGTTGTGGTAAAAGTACACTCTTACGGTCTATGATTGGATATATTCATAGTCCTCGTGACTGTGTGACTATTTTAGGTAAACCATTACAGTCGTATTCACAAAATGAATTGGCACGTCAAATGGCGTTTCTGCCACAGGTGCCTAATATGCCAAAGGATATGACCGTAGAAGAATTGGTATATTGTGGACGCTATCCATACCAAATGTGGTGGAAGAATACGGCTAAAGAAGACCGAGAAATCGTTGACTATGCATTAGGAATTACAAAAACGAATCATTTACGGAATCAATTAATTCCATCCTTATCTGGTGGTGAACGGCAACGAGTATGGATTGCTATGGCGTTAGCACAACAACCAAAATTATTAGTGTTAGACGAACCAACGACATATTTAGATATTAATCATCAACTGGAAATTATGGAATTGTTAAAACGATTAAATGATGAACAAGGGTTAACCGTATTGATGGTACTTCATGAATTGACGCAAGCCGTACAATACTCGCATCATATGGCCATTATAAAAGATGGTCATTTAGTGACAGCTGGAGAAACGAAAGAAATCGTATCGGATGAACTATTTAGAGATGTATTTTCCGTAGATGTACAAATCGATACCTTTGATGATAAACAATATGTACGCGTAAAAGGTTTAGTTGAGTAGATAGCTAGACTATAAGTGAAAGAGGGCATTCCCGAAATGGGGAATGCCCTCTTTAGTATGTTAGGATATGTTAAAATGTCACATCGACGCCATATGCTTCTTTCACTAAACGAGCCATAGCCTCAGGTGTTTGTAGACCTGGGTTAAGTAGGAATAGTTTAGATGGTAAGTAAATGACACGGTTGTTTTGTACAGCCTTAAGATTTGCCCATGCAGGATTATCTGTCATAGCTTTCTTCATGGCCTTTGTAATTTCTTCTTCTTTACCCATGGTAACGACGAAGATAATATCAGGGTTATCTGCGGTTAATGTTTCAAGAGAATAAGGTACCGTTTTATCCTTAGTTGTACCATCTAGGTGAGATGTTACAACATTTGTCATACCTAATTCTTTGACCATAGATGCAGTTACTGCTTCGTCGGTTTCGGCTGTCACACCTTTACCGGTAGCACGTAATACAGCAACATGTGCAGGTTGTTGGTTTTTAATAGCATCCTTTACCTTTTGAATGTTGCTTTCATAGGTGGCAATAACGGATTTAGCCTTATCTTGATGGTTGGTTAACTCTCCAAGGAATGTTAGCATTGGCACATTATCCTTAATGCCATCGTAATTGAAAAGTACGGCTGGAATATTGTTAGATTGTAATTGGGATTCATATTTTTTATGTTGATTTTCCAAACCCAATACCACATCCGGTTTTAAACCTAACAATTGTTCCATGTTGATGTTAGCCGTTTGACCCAATGCAGGTAATGCCTCTAAATCTGGAGCTAACTTATCTGTTGTGCTAGCACGGGAGATAGCCTTGCCATCCACTGCGTATAGCATGGACAATACGGAGTTTGAAAGAACAGCGATGCGTTGTGGATCCTTTGGTACAGTGTAGGTTTCACCATTAAAGGTAAGTTCCTTCGTAGTAGCAGAAGAGCTGGATGTGGATTTACCACACCCAGCTATTGCTAGTACGATCATGACCAAAGCTAGACTACAGAGTAGTAATTTTTTCATGATGTACTCCTATGTACGTTATATAACGATACTAGTTAAATTGTAGATTGATTATTTTTGTAAAGCGTCCCAAGATTCGTTAGCACGTTCAACAAATAAGTTACGGATATTTTGGTTTTCACCTAAACCATGAAGGTAAGTATCTACTTTGAAGCCTTCTTTTTCAAGGATGGATTTATGGGAATCTGGTTCTTTACCAGCCATGTCGTTGTTTGCATGGTCGCCTGCTACCATCATGAATGGCATCAATGTAACATGTTTAATACCATGTAATTTCAATTGAGGGATAACTTGTTCAAGATTTGGAGTACCTTCTACTGTGTAGATAAATACATTTTTCAAGCCAAGAGTATGGATGCGGTCTTGAATTACAGAATAGTAAGCATTTGCAGGATCTGGAGTACCATGAGCATGATAAGAACAGCATCTTCTTTGCCTACTTTAGGGAATTGAGATTGTACAGCCTTAATTGTTTGAATAACTTCATCAGTTTGGCCTTCTTGACCCATCCAGTACATAAGTGGAGTACCTAATGTCATTTTTTTGAAGTTGTTTTTGTAAAGGTTATAAACAGCTACATCATAGTTGTATTCCATGCCAGGGATAACATCCAAGGATGTCAAAGCTACGCGAGAGTAACCTTCAGATTTCAATTGGGCTAATGCTTCTTCAGGAGTTGGGTATGTAATACCTTCTTTTTGTTGGATACGGTCACGGATAATGTGGCTTGTGAAAGCTGTTACTACTTTAGTATTAGGGTGAGCTGCTTGAATAGCTGCTACAGTAGCATCAATTGTTTTAGCACGAGTTTCTTTATAAGTTGTACCAAAGCTCATAACAACGATAGCATCTTTGTTTTGAAGATTTTGAAGTTCTTTAGTTTCATGTGTGCGAACACCAATAGTAGAGGCCTCTTTTAATGCAGGTGTAGGATCTTTTACTTCTTCATTTAATTGATATGCAGCATTAGATACAACAGGTGCACCAAAGGATACTGCAAGACCTAGAATAGCGGATGCTAAAGCTAATTGTTTTTTCATTTCTATACTCCTATCCAAAACTAAAACTACAGGGGTATGCAATTATTTACATAATTTTAATATATTGAAAAATGTAGATTTATTGCATATATATAACCTTACGCCAATCGTAACAAAGGGAAATAGGGGTGTCAATAAACCCCATACCCCTAGAAGTATAGAAAAAATAAGGAGTTTTAAGAAATTAATGTGATGAATATAGTATAGTATTAGCTTTTATAATTATATTCTTTTTGGTTATATGGATATGAATATGTGAATACATGAGTAATTTTATTTGATCTTTATTTAGGCATATTTTGATGCCCCATAACATTACTACAAATATATTAAAAATGATGCCCTATACTTGTTTGCTCCTCGTTCCTGATGTCGCTACACAAGTACAGGGCATCATTTTTTATTACTGTAGTTATGTAGGCGTCCCATCAAAATATGATATATAATAAATATAAATATAAAATTTTAGTAAAATAAAATTATCATATAAAAGAGAGAAGGACTATGTTTGGTTTTTTTGAGAGAGAACAAATTCTTTTAAAACAGAATGTATACGATCTACTACATAATACTAGGATAGGTAGAAAAGCTTTTTTACTTATTGTTTGGTAAGGGATCTTGGCAATTTGTAAAAGACCTCTAGGTTTATATTCTATGAAATAGGAAATAGATTATGATATATGATTTATTAATTTTTAGATTATGATATATGATTTATTAATTTTAGGCATTAGTATATGGTTAT
>NZ_QSDY01000052.1 GCF_003463825.1 Veillonella sp. AM51-8BH | reverse complement strand
AGTATAGTTTTATATAAAAAATATTATTTTACATAAAATAGAAGGGGCTGTAACAAAACAGCCCCTTCATATATACTTATAAGTTTTTACTTATCAATTTTTGTAGTTCATCACCAATACGTTTTACGATACCGGTTACCAATGCATTCCCCATAAAGAACATACGCATACGATCAGAAACCTCTACTACTTCACCTTTCGCATTACGTTTATAGCGTGTCCAATCATCAGGAAAGTCTTGCAAGCGCTCAGCTTCAATTGGAGTAATGAGACGATATTTACCATTAATTTTCAAAAGATGTGTAGAGCGATTTACACTACCTTCAGAAGTAAGCATTGTACGCCCCGGCAGATCAAGAGAGTCATATTCACTCATACCACCTTCAGAGAAAGTATAAGTATGTCCATTAGCTGCAGTCCGAGTAATTTTCTTAGGCCCACGAAGATATTTAAACTTCTCTAATTTTTCGCCATCAACATAATAATCTTCTGGTACTTGATTTTCTTTAACCACAATCTTTTTCATTGGGATTGGTTCTTCATCCCCTTTTGGTTCAGTTTCAATCGTATAATAGTACCCATTAGTCATAAGACCAGAGTTCCACATTTTACCATCAGAGAAGTTAGCAGATACTTCTGCAATATCTTCATCAAGCTTATTAGCATTAATACGTTTTTTTACAGCTTCATTCTTAACTGGGAATTGACGACCGAAGAGACCATCTTCAAAAATATATGGTGTATAACAAGCTAAACGAGTATCTAAATCGGCATCAGTAGGCAATGTGGCTTCATATTTAGTATGTAGTCGTTTTCCCCACTTTGTATCATTTCTAAATACAAAGAAGAACACACGACGTCTCCGTTGTGCACGACCATAGTCAGCAGCATTGATAACACGCCATTCCACAGAATAACCTAATTGATTGAAAGCAGCTAACATAATCGCAAAGTCACGACCACGTTGGTTGGAAGGAGCCTTCAATAAACGGTCGACATTTTCTAAAACCAAATACTTAGGTCTAATTACCTCAGTAGCACGGATAATTTCCCAGAAAAGAACGCCTTTTTTCCCTTCAATACCAAGCTCATTTTTTTTACTACGTGCAACAGAATAGTCTTGGCATGGAAAGCCCCCAACAATCATATCTACGCCATTAGCTTTCATTTCCTCAAACTTTTCATTAGGAATTAAAGCTACATCGGTTGGGATATGTTCCATATCAGGAAATCTATATAAACCTACTTCATAGGCATCTTGAGTCTTACGAGATGGCTCATATTGGTTTGAATATAGCGTTTGGAAAACTTCTTTGGACGAATTCTCTAACCCTACTATAAACCCACCTACACCATCAAACATGGAGAATATTTTCATTACCTTACCCCTTGATTTATAAACTTTATAGATCCTTATTATAGCAGAAATTCAAAAAAAGATCAAGATCAAATTTAGGTATTATTTTTTAGATACAGATTTTTTAACCTCTACACCTTTAGGCGTAACAATCCAATAACTGTTAGCCAAATTGATTAACTCTTCACGTTTAATAACTATATTTAAAGGCTGTTCATAGAGTTTCTCAGGTAAAGTAAAACCCACTGAGGATATTTAGTTGCAATCAATAAATCAGTATCAAATTGTAAATGTGTCTTATTATAATCCGGAATATCATCTAACGCATTAATTAAAGAATCCAATTGATGTTCCAATTCTAAACGATATACTCCACGGTCTTTCATTTTTTTACGTAATATATCCGCTTTAGACTCAAATATTTTAACATCTTTACTACCCATTGCACGCATTATAAGTTTATCTCTTGTCTTTACTTTAGGAATTGACAATACCTCTATTTTTAGAATATCCTCACAGACTAAATTATATTTATCAGCATCAGATTTAATCCAAAGCCAGCAAAGAAAATAAGCATGTGTCTCCTTATATTTTTCATTTGTAAGCCAGCCTCTCTTTAGTTCTCCATCCTTTAAATAAGAAACTTCAAAAGCAAACGTTGATAAAGGCTTATCACCCAAATTGTTTCTAGCATAGTGTATAGCTGCCTTTTCATCAATATTAATACATCTTGCCGCTTCTTCAGTCTCATCATTAATTATATACATAATTGTATCAATACCTTTGTGTTGTTGATCCAATGTTGTATTAGAATTAAAAGAATCAATTATCCCATCATCAACTAAATAACTATACAAATACTTTTGTAAAAATTCATTTACTGCTCTCTCACTTTTTAAATCACCTTTAAAGGTAGATTTTCTCTCTGCCATAAGCCCCTCAACTTAACTCTTTTACTATTTCTGCTATATACTCTCTATTTAACCAATAGCATTGTTTTGTTATACGTTGTCCATCTGGTAATTCTACTTGATCCTTTCCATCTCTAGCCTTAGGTCGAATATGACAAATCCCATTAAAGCTAGCACCTGGCAAGTTATTTGACACACCATTACGTACAGGAGTAAGTTGAACCCCTTCTTCCAGAATAGCTTTTGTTGTTTTCCAAAGTTCTTTGAGCTCATGCTCAATTACAACCTCTGGCATATTCCACAGCATAATTCCTTTTAAGTAAGGTTCTCTATTTTTATTTTCCTTCTCAGTCTCATCATACTGAAATACTACAAATAGATATTTTGTATACTCAAATTTTTCATAAAGCTGAGAGTCTTCCCATGCATCGTTAAGCCAACGATGAAAGTCTATTTGTTCAAAGGACATGTGTTCCTTTGGAATTCCAGTAGCTCAAGCCGTATCGTTTTAAACTTAATATTTGCTTTACTAAACTCTCTAAGTGATTCTAACTTGGTCCCTTTTACACCCAAAACCGCACTAATAAGATTGGCATTAAAAGCCTTATTTTTAGTTACTGGAATATCTACGAGTTTTGCAATTTCAGATACTCGTTTACCAATATATGGAGCGAATCGTTCTTGTAATAATTGTAATGTAGTCTTACTTTTAAGTTCATCAACATTAAATAGTGATGGTATTAATTGTCTATCAATAACACGGCGAGCAAAGGCAGACATGTAAGAACTTTTAAGAGAAAAGGCACGTTGTTTAGCTGGTATATTAGAAAATGGTTGTTTTCTTATGGACTTAGCATTAGCCCCTTTAGTACAGGCAGCCAAATACATCGTATCTCCCTCCGAAATATTATGGGCCTCACCAGCTTTAATCTTATCTATAATAGTTTGCCAATCCTGTTTTATAATTTCTAAATCCACAGGATCAAAATTATGTAAAACCGACTTTATGATAGGAAAATCCTTTTTATCTATTTCATCTTTATATAAGTAGAAAATAATTAGTAACTTCTTATTTTTTTGCCAAAATGATGATTCTTCAAAAGAGTCTTTATAATCCTCTTCATAGTTAATAATATTTAAAACTAACCGTTCTTTTGCAGAGAAGTCATTCTTTTTATTTTCTTTTATAGCAGTAACTTTTAGCTCCAAACCTAAATCAACAAAGTCTGCTTCTGCTCTGCTATTAACAGCCATTTTAAATAAGCCTTCTTCTAAAACCTGACCAATACCGCCCTTGTTTCCCCTACTATCCAGGCGATTATTTATATCAAACTCACCAACCGTTTTACCCTCTGCAGATTCAGCTATATCTAATACTTCTTCAATGGAGTTATAAACCTTATCCGTGCTCATTAGAATCCCCTCCAATCATATATATGTAAATTATATCAAAGGTATTAAGAAATATACTAATTTAACTTTCACAGAGTATATTCATCTATAAATAGCGAATTATAAATATTAATATATGTTCACATCGAATAATTTCATCTATTCCTTATGATTCTCAGCTCTATACGTCTTTTTTGGGACGTAAGTTTATGATATAATATAACTAATTACTCTTAGGGGCGTAGTCCGCCCAAACGGATCCAAAAAGAGTTAGTGTGTTTTCAAGGAGCGTGCGCAGTTGAAAAAGGGGTACATCAAGTTAATAGCAGCCGTTATACTTGGCGTCGCTATTATCGGTGGTGGGATCTACGGGGTGTATACACTCTTGTCATCCAATACAACGACAATTTTATATCGATCAACCGTTGACGACAAGATCAACGCTATCCGACCTTATATCGTCGCATTAGACTCATATAACGCGTACAGTGTAGCCTATGCAAATCAATTACAACCAACTCTTGAAGAGTTACGTAATGGGTCCCATAACACGACGATTACATTACCTAAATACAAAGATCTTAAAACAGCATTAGAGGCTGCAAAGCAAGATAGCCCTACTCCATACGAAGATGTAAACCAATCAACTAATGATGTATTAGCAGTGCTAGATCAATTGATTCCTATTGCGGATCAATTGCAAGCCTACTATGTAGAACGTCGTTTTGAAAAAGATAATTTCAAAGGTAGCGATGAGTTAGCGGCACAGTATGTACCTCTAGCGGAACAATTCTACGCTACATACAACGCTTTAGATTTAGCCTTAGATAATCGTAATAATGAGCTCTATACAGAACGCATGACTGAATATCAAGGTGAAAAACGTGAAAATGCAGTTAACTTCATCGAGTTAAATCTCATGACTGCCCAAACAATCGATCTTATCGATCCAGATGGAAATACAGATACCCAAAAGGTTGAAGCAAACTTGCAACAAATCACGCAACGCATCAACAAATTACAACCTGGTACAACATCAGAAACGCAAAACGCAGTTCGCGAGTATCAAGATTCCGTAAAAGAATTTGTCGCAGAGGCTCGCAACTATATCATCATCAATTCTTCCTACGGCGAAGCATATACACAACTATTCATAAAATATAACAAAATGGTTGGTAAAGCAAATGTCGTAAATATGGCAGAACTTGATGCAACAGAGCAAAAGAAAAAATAACTAACTACAAAAAAATAACTAACTACAAAAAATAACTAACTACGAAAAGAGGACTAGCTCACATGGCTAGCCCTCTTTTCATATGTCTACAACTACTTTAACTTATATTAACAAGTTTCATTACTATAGGTTTATATAATAAAATTATTTCCGTTTTAAGTCTTTCGTAATGATATAGTATTCAGATGGAGATATCTTAATACCATCGATATTGTTATTCCCTACAATATTAATCTTAGGATATCCAAGGAAGAGTGCTATCGAATCATCTAGCATCAATTGTT
Organism: Veillonella sp. AM51-8BH; assembly: GCF_003463825.1. Classification (GTDB taxonomy): domain Bacteria; phylum Bacillota; class Negativicutes; order Veillonellales; family Veillonellaceae; genus Veillonella. Next base: position 7,358 of record NZ_QSDY01000052.1, on the reverse strand, counting down.
GTGCATTGATCACCGCATTACGACGCACCACTGGATCATTAGCGCTTTCACCAAGAGCCAACAATTCATCGAAACGTGGATTAGAGAATCCAGAACCATTTGCCTCAGCACCGGTCCCCCAGTATTGTTTTAAGAACCATACAGGTTCGCCAGTATTAGCAGTAACTACACTAGAGATGAGCATATCGTAATCCCCAGATTGCGCCAATGTATCAATCACAGCATAGTCTATGATTTTAATTTGTAAATCTACACCGATTTTTTTGTAGTCCGCTTGTAATGCCTCTGCATATAATGGCAATTCAGGACGAGATGTATAGGCATAGAAATCAAGCACTAGGTTTTCACCATCTTTATCTACAATCCCATCACCATTTGTATCAATATAACCTTCACGTTTAAGTAATTCTTTAGCACGTTCAACATTATATTTATTAAGATCCCGCAATTGATTGAATCCATAATCAATGGACGGTGGCAATGGAGCCTTACCGGCAATAAAGGTATCCTTCATAAGGTTCTTTGCATAGGACTCACGATTCGCTCCGGCAATGAGGGCCGCTCGAAGATTAGCATTCTTAAGCTTGCCTTTTTGGCTCATCCGAACGAATACATCACGTAAAGATGATTCTTCATAAATAGTAAATTTCTTATCGTTTTGGAAGATACCATATTCGCCAGGTCCAATGCTAACGGCCATATCTACATCACCCGCTTGCAATGCCATAGCTCGTGTATTGGCATCGTTAATAGATGGAATTTCAACCTTAGCAAAGCCTGGCTTGCCATCCCAATAGTTATCATTCCGTGCTAGCTCAGCACGCTCTTTTGTAAATGATGTCACTACATAAGGACCAGTACCAATAGGACCTTCCTTCGCAATATCACGACCATTTGCCTCAGCAGTTACATCCATAATCAAGAATAATGGATCTCCCAACAAGTTTGGCAAATTATAATAAGGCTTATCGGTCTTAATTGTGATCTCTTGACCATTAGCCGTCATTTCAGTGTAATTAAAGAATGTTTTTGCCCGTTTACTCTTCGCAAAGGTTCGTTCCAAAGATGCCTTTACGGCCTCAGCAGTAAGGGCATTACCGTTAGAGAACTTAACCTTATCGTTGATGGTGAAAGTCCAAGTCAGCTTATCATCACTTTGTTTCCAAGAGGATGCTAACCAGGGTTTAGCATTCATGTGATCATCAAATTTTATTAGTGTTTCCCCTACACCATATCGTACAACAGCCCAGCTAAAATAGTTTTCTGTTGGTTCTAATGTACCCGCAAAGCTAATAGCCCCTACCTTTAATACATCATTAGATGAATCGGATGATTGATTCATACAGCCTACAGTACCAAGGACCGTAATCCCCAGCATCATAGCAATCAGTAACGCCTTACGTAATCCTTTCATTCACACACCTAACCTTTCTCTATATGTATATGTATACGTATATCATTTCATATGAGCATATTTTAATTATACCATAGGGGTATATCGCTTAGTCAACTATACTATATATTTAGTGTTAACACAATCATTTTTGAGAAAATTTTCGATATATTTATATATGTGAGCAAATCTGTATAGATACGTAACATACAAAAATAGCAGTTAGCGCTAAAGCTAACTGCTATTATATATGTACCTACTGTATTTTACCCATATTAGTAGAGCAAATCCTCTGGTTGAATACACTAGGCGATTGCTACAATGAGAGGTCTGATAAGTTGTATTAAAGTCCTATGCTTCTACATCCGCTTCTTCTAAAGTAAGTGGCTTATGATCTTTGCCAATTTCAAAGATAGAGCTCAATAGAACCTTTGTATAAGGATGTTTTGCATCTGCTAAATGGAATGCATCTAGCTCTTCAACGACAGCACCTTTATGCATAACAACTACCTTATGACACATCGTGCGAATGAACGCAATATCATGAGCAATGAATAGGTATGTTAAGTTTTTCTTTTTTTGTAAACGCGCTAGTAAATAGGCGATGGAGTCTTGTACAGACACGTCTAGAGCACTTGTTGCCTCATCTAGAACAAGAATTTCTGGTTCAAGTACAATGGCACGAGCAATGGCCACACGTTGACGTTGGCCGCCAGACATTTCATGAGGATAACGATGCATGAACTCGCGAGATAAGTCTACCATTTCAAGATAGTCACCTGCGATTTGTTCTTCTTTTCCTTTTTCAAGAAGCCCAAAATTGTATAACGGTTCAAGAATAATATCCTTTACCTTCATCCGCGGATTGAAGGCTGCAGATGGATCTTGGAATACCATTTGAATTTTCTTGCGGTATTCTTTCGTTTGCTCAGAGTTCATATGTTGAATCTCTACACCATCTACATAAATCTCGCCTTCTGTGATAGGCAGCATCTTCATAATCATACGAACCAAAGTCGTTTTACCAGAGCCAGATTCCCCTACAATCCCAAGGGACTCGCCTTTTTCTAAGGTGATATTAATACTCTTACACGCTTCGAGCTCACCACCAGTAGGAAGTGGGAATCGTTTACATACATTTTTTAATTCTACAGCGTAGTTAGTCAATGTAACGACCTCCTTCCAATGTTGGTACAGCATCTTTTAATTGTTTCGTATATTCATTAGATGGGTTTTCTAAAATATCTTGCGGTGTGCCAGCATCAACAACACGGCCCTTTTTCATAACGATGATGTAATCGGACATATACGCCGCCACACCAAGGTTATGGGTTACCATAACGATAGCGGAATTATGCACTTTAGATAATTCCATCATTTGCATAACAACTTGAGATTGTGTTGTCACGTCTAGAGCAGATGTTGGTTCATCACCGATGAGTAATGCTGGGTCTAATGCTAATGCCATGGCAATGCCAACACGTTGGCGTTGACCACCGGATAACTCATGAGGATAACGGCGCAATATATCTGCCCCATTAGGAAGAGAAACAGATTCTAATAACTCAATTGCTCGTCGATCACATTCGTCATTGGAGATTTCAATGTGAGCTTTGAATAGTTCTCTAAATTGTTTACCAATGCGTACAATCGGATCGAGTGCACTACCGCTATCTTGGAAAATCATGGCCATATCTTTGCCACGTATGGATTTCCATTCTGACTTAGATAGGGTGCGAAGGTCTTGACCATTAAAGATCATTGTACCATCTGTGACCTCACCACCTACAGGCAACAAACCCATAAGGGCCCGGATCACGGTAGTTTTACCGGATCCAGATTCCCCTACAATGGTCAATACCTTACCGCGTTCCAAGGTAAAGTTTACATCCATAACAGCAGGCACACCTTGGTACGCGATGTTAAGGTTCTCTACAGTTAGTATGTTTTCTGCCATTATAGCTCCTTATTATTTTGTAATTTTATTAGTAATCCAGTAGTAGTCACTTGGGTACATGACAGCACCTTTCAAGTAAGAACCAGTAACGATATTAGTTTTAGGGTAACCTAAGAACAATGCAGCGCCATCATTCATCAATAATTGTTGAATTTGAATTGCATAGTCACGACGTTTTGCAGGATCAAATTCAGTTTCAGCAGCATCTAACAATTGGTCAACTTGTGGATTGGAGTAACCAGAACCATTTTGAGGGTTAGAACCATCCACATTAGTATGCCAGTAGTTAGCTAAGAACCAGATTGGATCGCCTGTATTAGCAGTTACGATATTGGAGATAAGCATATCATAGTCGCCATCTTGACCCATTTTATCAATCAAGTTATAGTCAACTGTTTTGATTTTCATGTCGATACCCACTTTTTTAAGGTCTGCTTGAACAGCTTCTGCATAAAGTGGTAATTCTGCACGAGAGTTATATACTACGAAGTCAAATGTTAATGGTTTGCCATTTTTATCAAGGATGCCGTCCCCATCAGTATCTTTCCAACCATCTTCTGCTAATAATTGTTTAGAACGTTCAGGGTTATACGCATTAGGATCTTTCAAATCTTTGAAGCCATAGTCCATGGATGGTGGAATTGGTGCGGAACCAGGAATGAATGTACCTTTTAGCAATACATCGGCATAGTTTTTGCGATCTGTTGCGGAAATAACAGCTGCACGAACTTTGTCATCACCAAGAACACCTTTTTGGTTAATACGAGCCAATACTACGCGAAGAGATGCGATTTCATCAACCTTGAACTTATCGTTATTTTGGAATAAGCCCATTTCACCAGCACCGATGTTAACAGCCATATCTACGTCACCAGATTGCAAGCTCATAGCACGCGTATTAGGATCGTCGATGGAAGGAATTTCTACAGTTTTAAATGGTACTGAACCATCCCAGTAATTTTCGTTGGCTGCCATTTCAGCCCGTTCTTTTGTGAAAGATTTAACTACGTATGGACCTGTACCAATAGGACCTTCCTTCGCAAAGTTACGGCCATCTTTTTCAGATTGAACGTCAACAATTAGGAACAATGGATCAGCTAAAAGACCAGGCATATTAGGATATTCTTTTGTTGTATGAATAACTAATTGTTGACCATTAGCTTCGATGGAGTCATATTCGAAGAATGTTTTCGCACGATTGGATTTTTCAAAAGCCCGTTCGATAGATGCTTTAACTGCTGCAGCATCAACTTTTTTACCATTAGAGAATTTCACCTTATCATTGATTGTGAAAGTCCACGTTTTATGGTCTGGGGATACTTCCCATTTAGATGCAATCCATGGTTGAGGTTTCATTTGTTCGTCAAACTTAGCCAATGTTTCGCCTACACCATAGCGCATGACAACCCAAGCGAAGAAGTTTTCTGTAGGTTCTAATGTGGATGCGAAGTTAGTTACACCAACTTTTAAAACATCCTTATTAGCAGCACCATTATTATCAGAGCCGCAACCAGCGATGAAGGAACCCATCATTACAATGCTAAGACCTGCTAAGAGGGCTTTTTTCCAAGATTTTTTCATGTAAAATCTCCTTGTACCATTACATATAAACATAAAACATACACATCATGACCACTACAATCTACAATAGTCATAATGGAAAAACCTTATCACCGCCTATTTATATAACAACTTTCACAACACAACCTATAAATAAGCATCACACGTAACTAACCTTGGTTCTTAGGATCCACTACGTCCCGTAAGGAATCAGACCAAAGGTTAAAGATAGCAACTACGATAAGGATGGACATACCAGGGAATGCCATCAGCCATGGACTGGTTTGTAAATATTGACGACCTTCGTTAAGCATAAGGCCCCATTCTGGTGTTGGTGGTTGAGCACCAAATCCAAGGAAGGAAAGACCTGCTACTTCAATCATGATAGCCCCAATATCAAGAGCCCCTGTTGTAACAACAAGAGGAAGGATATTGGGAATGATATGACGTCTTAGAATAGTCGTTGTAGAGGCCCCCATCATGACAGCCGCCGTTACATACTCTTCACCGCGAACTTTCAACGTCATAGACCGTACAAGACGAGCATATTTTGCCCAACCAACTACAGATAGCGCTATAATCGTATTCACAATGCTACCACCCAAAATACCAGCAATGGCAATGGCTAATACTACACCCGGGAAGGATAGCATAATGTCCGCAAGACGCATGAGGACCATTTCGATTTTCCCGCCGAAATAACCAGCTACAGCACCGATAATAGTACCAATGCTTACCATGATAACAACGATACTGACACCCATAAACAAGGATAACTGTGTACCATAAATGATGCGAGACAATACATCACGACCAAGCTTATCTGTACCAAACCAATGTTGACTACTTGGCGCTTGTAATGCTTGACTCAGATTTGAGCTAAAAGCATCACCCGGAGCAAGCATGGTGCAAATATAGCTATGAGAACTACCACAATCATCAAGGTGCTATAGAAAGAGAACAATTTATGTTTTTGAATAAATTCTGCCATTATGCTCTCTCCCTTTTCAATCTAGGGTCTAATAGGATATATGACGCATCAACTAATGCATTGATGCACATATAGGCTAAAGCAACCCACAATACAAAGCCTTCGATCAATGGATAGTCGCGCATGGTAATGGCATATACTGCCATATTCCCAAGGCCAGGCCAGGAGAATACCATTTCAATAACTGCAACACCGCCTAATAACCAACCGATAACAACGCCCAGTATAGTGATAAGTGGTAATACTGCATTAGGCAAAATATGACCGAATAAAATTTTCATCTCACTCACACCACGAGCACGTGCGCCGATAACATAATCCTTTTGCATTTCTTCAAGAATAACGAGACGAACTTGGCGCATGTACTTGGACCCGACTACAACAGCTAATGTAACGGCTGGTAGAATTACACCGATAGGAGTTACACGAGAAGATGCAATAGGAACAAGTCCTAATTTAAGGCCAAAGATATAAATCAGTACAAGGCCTAACCAGAATGATGGCATAGACACGCCTACAAAGGAAGCAACGCGCAACAGATAGTCGATCCATTTGTTTCGATTTAAGGCGCTTATAATCCCTGCCGGCAATGCATAGAGCAATGTAAATACTAATGATGTACCTGCTAACATAACTGTCCCTGGCAAAGCTCCAACATACGATCTACAACAGGCTTTTTAGCAGAGTAACTCATCCCTAAGTCACCTTGTGCAGCATTCACAACCCAGTTTGCATATTGCACTAAGAACGGTTTATCTAACCCAAGCTGAGCTCGAGTTTCATCGATAAGCTCCTGAGACACGATAGTATCTGCCGTTTCTAGTAACATCGTAACTGGATCGCCTGGTGCTAAATAAGTGAGACAAAATGTTAAAAAAGTAATGCCAAACAGTGTAACAATGAATTGACCTAGCTGTTTAGCAAAGCGTTTGCCCATAGGCGCCTCCTCCTATACTCTCTAAATACTACAATAATCTAAATGAACAACTAATATGCTTATCGCTCCCGATATAGCAGAGGTGCATATAGGAAAACGACAAAAAAGGTTAGTCCACCTGACTAACCTAAATTAAGTATAGTATGTACAATACCATACATTTAGAGCAGGCTTTCTGACTCATGATTCATCGCAACATTTCGGCCTTCCCAGTTTCCCAGTGACCCTATAATGAAACCTTGCTCCTCATTACAGCTATTTGCATAGTATGGGATTTACACCCATTTTCCTCTTTTACGCTCGGTGAATACCGACACTCACTAGTTCATTCATTTTTATCGATTATAAATATACTATATTAATATCCTATTTACAATACATATACCCCTTATAGGTATATGTACATCGTAGATTTTCAATATAATTTTTATACTAATAAAAATTATCGATTACTGATTAAGTCTCTATTTATGTATAAACCTATCTCTATTTATGTATAAACCTATGCAAATCACTTTAT
>NZ_QSDY01000051.1 GCF_003463825.1 Veillonella sp. AM51-8BH | reverse complement strand
TTAGTTCTATTATTACGTTATAATTGTGGTGGTGATTTTTTTGTAAGCCCTAGTAATTATATTTTAGAGGTATCGGATACGTTATAATTGTGGTGGTGATTTTTTTGTAAGCCCTAGTAATTATATTTTAGAGGTATCGGATACAACTATTTCTCTTAATAAACCCTTTTTTTTCATAGTAATGAATAGAATAATTTTTTTATTACTTTTAATTCCTGGAAGTCAAAAGAATTCGTATGGTGATAGACCTGCATCCGGATTTTGGGATGGCTCTTATTTAGTAATGGATCCTTTAAATATTAAAATTATAAAGATTAAGATTAGAAAATCATGGAAGAATTTAATTGGTAAAAAGGACTGTGATGATAAATTAAGGTCTGGTAATGCTATAAAAGAGCAAAAGTTTGAGTTCATGGAAGTTCTCCGAAAAATTCTCATTAAAGATATTTTTAATTTTAAGGGCCGATCTTCTAGAGATGAACTGATGATATTTACTATGCTATTTTCTGTGCTATCAATGTTATTAAGTTATATAAATATATCTGATATATTGAATAGTAATGTTGTTAATATTTTTATAATTGACGTCTTAGTCGCTATTATTATATTAGTACCTTATATAAGTTTACTTGTTCGTCGTCTTCATGATAGTGGAAATAGTGGTCTTTGGCTTTTCTTTATAGTAGTTCCTATTGTAAACGTATATGTTTTATATATGCTATTTTTTAAGCCAACCTATAATGATGAGACAATCTAATGCTAAATTGACCTTTTATTTATTTTTAGAGAAAATTGAAAGGTTAGTATCCTTGAGGACACTGTAATTGGTCGCTCTGGCAAAATCACAGCTGGCGACAAGAGAAGGTATGATACCTTTACAGGTCGAATTAAGTTTATTGTTATATTTTTCCTTCTTTTATATGGTGTTGCATCGGTTATACATTATTTTGGTTAATTTTGATATTTTTTCTCATTGACTTCTATACATTAATCTTGTACTATTATTACATAGTAGTTGATAACAATTTTCAGTTATGGAGATTGTATCATGTATGAGCAATATGGAGGTCACATATGAAAGGCATAATTATTGCATCCTTTGGATCAATTTATCAAGATGCTGTGGAGAAATCCATCGGCAGTATAGAGAAAAAAGTACGTTCCATGTATAGCGATATGGAGGTACGCCGTGTATTCTTATCTGATGCATTAGTGGAAAAGTGGAATGAGAAATATAATGAAAAGATTTCTTCTTTCACAGAAGCTATGCAAGATTTTGCTCGTCTTGGCATCGATGAGGTATACATTCAACCTGTAACATTAGTAGCAGATCAGTGTTACCAACAAATGCGTAAACAAGCATTGAAGTTTTTACATAGCAATGAATATGGTTTTAATCAAGTAAATATTGGTAAACCATTACTTACATCATTAGGTGTAAAAAACTATGCTGACGATTATGAAGCAACATTAGAAAGTATCGTACGCCATGTTAATACAAAAGCACTTAATAAATCTGTAGTGCTCATGGCAAATGGTCAAAACCAATTAGAGTTTAGCACATTACAATTGAAAGCCATGTATGGGGCAGCACCAAATGTAGTAGTATTTACTACAAATGGGTTCCCTACATTTAAACAAGCACTTACATTATTAGATCGTATGGGTCATAAGGACTTGTTAGTAGTACCATTAGCTCTTATTGGTTCTACACATTTAATGGACTACCTTGGCGGTGAACGTTCTGACTCCATTTATGCATTGCTCGCTGAAGAAGGGTACAATGTAGATATTTGGAATGAAGGTCTTGGTGAAAACCCTTATGTACAAGATTTATTCTTGAAACATTTAGGCCAAGCTATCCGCATGTCTGATCGGAAGCGTCCCATGCCTCGTGAATCTGTAAAACCTGTTATGACAAACTCTCGTATGGAAGCACAAGGTATGATTTCTTAGATTGATCTCTTACATAATTAGACATACATCTCTCCACACTCCTTTATATACGTAAAAGTCCTCCTTGTTGGAAATCCAATGAGGAGGATTTTTACTTTTACTATGAAAAATATTTATAATATCCATTTTATACGTCCTATGGTATGCCCCTAATGTGTCGTCTATGGTATGATTAAGATACATTATTAATTAGATAAGGAGACTTCCATGAAACAAGCTATTTTAGTTGTTGCTTTTGGGTCCACTGTTGACAGTGCTCGTGAACATAATATTGATTCCGTTGTGGAGCATATCCGTAAATCCTATCCAGATTATACTGTGGAATTAGCATTTTCTTCTCGTATTATCGTTAAACGTTTACGTGAACGCGGTATTGAGGTGCCTACTGAACAAGGGGCGTTAGAAAAACTTATCCAAGACGGGTATACACATGTGTATGTACAACCACTTCACTTCACTGGCGGTGAAGAGTTTGATAAATTGAAAAATAATATCCTTGCTCATGAAGGGGAGGGGCAACTAGAAGTGTTGCGTGTAGGTCGACCACTCGTATATTACATAGGGCAAGAAGAGCATCCAGATGATTACCAAATCTTAATTGAACGATTCATTAAATCTCTTAACATTTCTAAGGACGACGGTTTATTACTAGTTGGTCATGGTGGCCTTGGTTCTGGTAATTCCTCATATGGTAATTTACAATTTAAACTAATTCGTGAGGGGCTTACGAATGTACGTATTGCGGTGCTAGAAAATGCGCCATATGTAGCAGACGTAGCTATGCCATGGGAATGGCTTGATGGGAAGCGTCCAAATACAATTTATGTGCACCCATTATTATTAGTTCTTGGAGATCATGCACAAAACGATCTCTTTGGTGACGAAGAAGATAGCGTTATTAATGAACTTGCCGATTATGGTTATGAAGTTAAACCAATCCATAGCGCACTTGGTGAATATGAAGCAATACAAGATATCTTCCGTCAACATGTGCAAGATTGTATTGATGATTTGTATGGCAAACGTAGTTCACATCGTCCAACAATTCCAAATATTAAATAGTAGTTTTGTATATCTTGCATAAATTAGTTATAATAAAAGAAATGAAATTTATAAATAGAATGTAACTATAAGAATAGGAGAACCCCATGAAAGGTAAATTATATGGCATTGGCGTAGGCCCTGGCGATTCTGAATTAATGACTGTGAAAGCTGCTCGCATCGTAGGTGAAGCAGATATTATCATCACACCTAAAACAGAAAAGAAAGATGGTTCTGTAGCACTTAATATTGCATCCCCATATATTCAAGAACATACAGAAATCGTTCCTGTAGTATTCCCAATGGTATTGGATGATGCTACACAAGAGGAAGGCTGGCAAGAAGCAAAACGCATTATCTTGTCTTACTTAGATCAAGGTAAAAGCGTTGTGTTCTTAACATTGGGTGATCCTATGTTCTACAGCACATACATGTATGTATATCGCTTGATCGAAAATACAGGCCATGAAATCGAAACAATTCCTGGCGTTACTGCTTTCTGTGCTATTGGTTCTCACCTTGGTTATCCAATCGTAGAGAAGGAAGAAGTATTAGCTATCGTTCCTGCTACAGCACCTAAAGAAAAAATCGATGCAGTATTGGCTGTAGCTGATGATGCGGTAATCATGAAAGTATATAAAAATTTTGATGAAGTACAAGAAACATTGCTTAAACACAACATGGCAGATGATGCGGTTATGATTAGCCGTGTAGGTTTGCCTGATGAGCAAGTATATGTAGGTTTAGATAATATGCCAAAAGATACTAAACTCAACTACTTATCTACAATCCTTGCAAAACGTAAGGATCGTTAACAAACACGTCGTATTACGAGGTAATATCTATGAACACAGTACAGATTCCACGTGTTGTCATTGCAGGCACAAACTCTGGTGTAGGTAAAACAACAATCGTAGCGGGCTTATTAGCTGCTTATGCAAATGGTGGACGTACGGTGCAATCCTTTAAAGTGGGCCCGGATTATATTGATCCGGGCTTTCATAAAATTGCATCCGGCCGTGACAGCTATAATTTAGATACGTGGCTCGTGCCACCTCACAAATTAAACCCTTTCTTTGCTACTATGGCGCATGGCGTAGACCTTGCTATTATTGAAGGTGTTATGGGCCTTTATGATGGTGGTCGAGAAGGCGTTAGCTCCACTGCTCAAATTGCTAAGCAATTGAATGCACCGGTAGTGCTTGTTATCGATTGCAAGGCTATGGGTGAAAGTGCGGCAGCTATTGCTAAAGGTTTCCGTGATTATGATCCAGAGGTAAACTTTGGTGGTGTCATTCTTAACCGCTTAGGATCTGCTAACCATGAGCGCATGGTCCGTGAAGGTATGGATAAAATTGGTGTTCCGGTTATTGGTGCTATTTATCGCGATGACCGTATGCACTCTCCAGAGCGTCATTTAGGTCTTACACCTGTTACTGAAGTCGATCCAACAGAGGCTATCAACACGATTCGTGAAGCCGTTGAGAAAATGGTGAATCTCGATCAATTGTTGGACATTGCATCTAGTGCGCTAAGTATTGAATTACCAGATGCAGTAGATCCTAAATCCGTAGAAAAACGAGTTAAAATTGGTGTAGCCTATGATGAGGCGTTCTCCTTCTATTATCCAGCAAGTTTAGCCGCCTTGGAGGAGAAGGGTGCAGAAATCGTATACTTTAGCCCTCTTAATGACTTTGAAGTTCCAGATGTAGATGGCCTAGTATTTGGTGGTGGTTTTCCTGAAATGTTCTTGTTCCAGCTTTCTAGTAACGAGTCAATGAAGGAATCTATCCGTGAAGCTAATGAAAAAGGTATGCCTATTTATGCAGAATGTGGTGGCCTCATGTATTTATGTGAAAGTATCCACGATTTTGAGGGCGCCGTATATAATACAGTAGGTATTGTACCTGCTAATTGCATTATGCAACAAAAGCTACAAAAAGTAGGGTATGTTACGGCTACAGCTAAGCGAGATACCTTATTAGGTGCTGCAGATACATCTCTTCGTGGGCATGAGTTCCATTTCTCTACGATGGAACCAACTGTAGAGAATTTCCCTTGGGCCTTTCACTTAGAAGGAGGTCGAAGACCTCAATCTTATGATGGCGGCTATGCAACTGATAATGTATTAGCATCGTATTTACATTTGAACTTTGCTGGTTCTGATGAAGGTGCACAGCATTTTGTTGATATATGTGCTAACTATAAAGCTAAAAGGAGCTAAATATGAGTGAACGAGGCTTAATTTTAGTTAATACTGGCAATGGTAAAGGAAAAACAACGGCTGCATTAGGCGTAGCATTACGTGCTGTTGGCCAAGGTTTTAAGGTCTTAATCTTACAATTTATTAAAAGTGGTAATGGCTATGGTGAACTAGCGGGGCTTGCCAAATTAGGTGACCAAGTAGAAATTCGCTCTATGGGTAAAGGCTTTATTTACTATAAACGGGATGAGGTTAGCGACGCTGAATTGGCACGTCATAAAGAGGCAGCTCAAGAGGCTTGGCGTACACTGGTTGAAGAGGTAAATTCCGACCGATGGGATCTTATCATTATGGATGAAATCAATAATGCCATTAATTACGAGCTTATTGATGTAAACTCTGTAGTAGATATGCTTAAACATAAACCTAAGCGTTTACACGTTGTTTTAACGGGCCGTTATGCTAAACCTGAAATCATTGATATAGCTGATACGGTAACAGAGATGAAGGTAGTTAAGCATGCCTATGAAAAAGGAATTAAGGCTGCTAAAGGGATTGAGTTCTAATACGGAGAGCTTGAATATAATTAAATCTAAAATTTTCGAAAAAGTCCTTGCTAAAACTATATCGAAAATGTATAATATAGTCATAAGCACAAGGTGCTGAATATTCTTGACATTAAGTATGTATATAACACTAACCAGGAGGTTAACTATGGCTGTACATGATTACATTAAATCCGGCGATTTCGCTACTGAAAAACACGTTCCTGTTATCGAGACTGTTGACACTGTAAAAGCAGGTGAAACTTTCCACGTAACATTGTCCGTTGGTAAAGATATCGCACATCCTAACACTGTAGAACATCACATTGAATGGATCAAATTGTACTTCGTAGCTGAAGGTACTCAATTGCCATTCGAAGTTGGTGAAATTTCCTTCAACGTACATGGTGATGGCGCAACTGCAAACGAAGGCCCTGTACATGCAATTTCTGAAGGTTCTTTGGCAGTTTCCTTGAACAAATCTGGTAAATTAATTGCTGTATCCTACTGCAACATCCACGGTTTGTGGGAATCCGAAAAAGAAATCACAGTTGCTTAATTAACTTAATCAACTTATAAAGACCAGCCATAAGGCTGGTCTTTTTGTCTATAAATGTTAATAATAACTGAAATAATCATACTAAAGTTGTGTCCGCACTCGAAGGAGTTTTGTTTTTGCGCAGTGGATAAATTGCGTTATATCCCTTTACAGTGCTATTTGTTTGTGGTAAAGTATATGCATATTGATTTTTAGTAGATAAGTTAAATGAGGGATTATTGTGGCCTTAATCGTTAAAAAATTTGGTGGTAGTTCCGTAGCTACACCAGAAAAAATATTTAATATTGTTGATCGCGTCCTTCGTGAGAAGAAAGAAGACGATAAAATCGTTATCGTTGTATCCGCTATGGGTGATACAACAGATGACTTGGTAGCATTGGCTAAAGAAGTAACATCTAAGCCTTATGGTCGTGAAATGGATCGCTTGTTATCTACAGGTGAGCAAGTAACGATTGCATTAATGGCGATGGCTTTCAACGAACGTGGTCATAAAGCGATGTCCTTAACAGGTGATCAAGCAGGTATTACAAGTAGTGATACATTCAATAAAGGCCGTATTTTAGGCGTTGATCCAAATCGCGTATTTGAAGCTTTGGATGAAGGCAATATTGTAGTGGTTGCAGGTTTCCAAGGTATTACTGAATATGGTGATATGGTTACTTTAGGTCGCGGTGGTTCTGATACAACTGCTGTTGCATTGGCAGGCGCTATGAAAGCTGATGTTTGTGAAATATTTACAGATGTTGAAGGCGTTTACTCTACAGACCCTCGTGTTGCAAAAGAGGCTTTCAAATTAGAAGAAGTAACATATGGCGAAATGCTTGAGATGGCACGTCTTGGTGCAGGTGTAATGCAACCTCGCGCCGTAGAAATGGGTTTCCGTTATGGTGTACCTATTCACGTACGTTCAACATTTAGTGACAATACAGGTACTATTATTCGGGAGGATTATACTGTGGAAGCAAATAAACACGTAATTACTGGCGTAGCTGATGATACTAATACAGCAAAAGTAGCCCTTGTAGGCGTTGAAAATAAACCAGGTGTGGCAGCAACTGTGTTCAAAGCATTGGCTGCAAAAAACGTGGATGTTGATATGATTGTTCAATCTATCCGCGCCGTAGGTGAACCTAAAACTGACCTCATCTTCACTGTAGCTATGGATGATGTTGTACTAGCTCGTGAAGTATTAGCAGAATTACAAAAAACTGTTGATATTGAAGCTGTAAATATTGACGAAAGAATGGCAAAAGTATCTATCATTGGTGCAGGTATGTTAGGTCAACCAGGCGTGGCAGCTCAAATGTTTGATATTTTGAGCCAAGAGGGCATCAATATTGAAATCATTTCTACTTCTGAAATTAGTATTTCTTGCCTTGTTGCTGAAGACCGCGTTAAAGATGCTGTTCGTGTAATTCACAATGGCTTATTGTTAGACCAAAGAGGTTAAGCTATTTATGGATAGTCTACGTAGTTTTATGGATGAAATGCTCAATGACCAAGGTCGTAAGGAAGGTTTCATTAGCGATCTACTAGGAAATCTTAAAAATCAGCCTATTCCAACATTGGAGCAAGCTCAAACAGGTTATACTACAGTAAGTAATTTACATGGCATATTCTATGATTATGATAAGGCCGAAGTTACTATTTCTTATAAGGTGGTACCTGATATGTACCCACCATATACATTGAGCTTTGTACAATTCCAAGCAGTGTTAGAAGGCTTATTAACCTTGCGCCGCAATCAAAAGTGGCAAATGCAACATAATAAATAACATGAACCCCATGGGCGGCAATGCCTATGGGGTTTTGCGTTTCGATAATTATTCTTAACATCTATATATAGGGTCGTCGATATGTTATAATAAATTGTTAGCATGAAATTAATTATATTTATATAGAAAGAAGGGACAGCATGGAAATAAATAAGGTTTATTCTGGCTTTCGCCTTGACCGCATTGAGCGCATTGATGAGATCAATGGTACCGCTTATGAAATGAAGCACGAAAAGTCTGGTGCTCGCTTAATTTATATCGATTCACCAGATTCTAATAAAGTATTCAATATTGCTTTTAGAACAACACCTCATAATAGCACAGGTGTAGCACATATTATGGAGCACTCCGTTCTATGTGGTTCTCGCAAATTCCCATTAAAAGAGCCATTTGTTGAACTTGTAAAAGGTTCTTTAAATACGTTCCTAAACGCTATGACATATCCGGATAAAACGATGTATCCTGTAGCGAGTAAGAACGATAAAGACTTCCATAATTTGATGGACGTATATCTTGATGCCGTATT
This sequence comes from Veillonella sp. AM51-8BH, assembly GCF_003463825.1. GTDB lineage: Bacteria > Bacillota > Negativicutes > Veillonellales > Veillonellaceae > Veillonella. The sequence goes on along the minus strand of NZ_QSDY01000051.1, from coordinate 4,624 downwards.
CTACCCACGTGTTCGTGAAGATGCAGAAATCGTAATGCAAGAAGGGTGGCATTATGAGCTCGAAAATGCAGATGATGAACTTACCTACAAGGGTGTTGTGTTCAATGAGATGAAGGGTGTTTACTCATCTCCTGACTCTGTATTAGAACGCCAAATGATGCGTGAGCTTTTCCCAGATACAACTTATGGTGTTGACTCTGGTGGGGATCCTGATTATATTACAGATTTAACATATGAAGAATTCCAAGAGTTCTATCGTGTTCACTATCATCCATCCAATAGTTATATCTTCTTGTATGGTGATATGAATATTGAAGAGCAATTAGCTTTCTTGAATGATGAGTACTTAAGTCATTTTGATGCTATCGACGTTCATACGGAGGTAGCGCTACAAGCTCCATTTACAGAAGGTAAAGTAGTGAGCTATCCATATAGCGTAGGTTCTGAGGAGCCAACAGATAATCGTACATTGCATTCCTTTGCGTATGTATTGCCTGATGTAACACCTGAACATAGCTTAGCCTTTGAAGTGTTAACACATGCTTTATTAACATCTCCTGCAGCACCTCTTAAACAGGCGTTGGTAAAAGCTGGTATCGGGTCTGACATTAGTGGCTACTATTTAGACAGCATTCGTCAACCTATGTGGACAGTACAAGTTACAGGTTCAAAGTTAGATAAACAAGCTGACTTGCAACGTATTGTAGAGTCCACATTACAAGAGTTATGTGATAAAGGCTTAGATAAAGAATTATTAGAAGCTTCTTTAAATAGCATTGAATTTGCTCTTCGTGAAAGTGATTTTGGTGGTCGTCCTATCGGTTTAGCCTATATTATTCGTATGATGGATAATTGGCTATACGATAATGATCCATTGGAACTATTACATTATGAAGAGGCATTAGCGAATATTCGCAAGGGCTTAGCAGGTACATACTTCGAAGATTTGATTCGTCATTCCATCTTGAATAATAACCATAAAGTTCTTGTATCTATATATCCTGAACGTGGTCTTCAAGAACGTAAAGATGCAGAGGTTAAAGAACATTTAGCTACTGTAAAAGCTAATATGACCTCTGAAGAAATCGAAGCAATTGTAGAGCAAACAAAACGCCTAAAAATTCGTCAAGAAACACCAGATAGCGATGAAGCTCTAGCGTCTATTCCTTTGCTCGAGTTGTCTGATTTAAATCCTAATATTGAAGCCGTAGAACGTCGTGAAAGTAAAATCGGTAATACTACAGTTCATTTTGTACCTACTTTCACAAAAGGTATCAATTATGTGGGATTGTACTTTAAATTAAATTGCCTCACTGAGGAGGAACTATTCTACGCTGATATTTTAAGTGATATCCTCGGTCGTATTGATACTTCTGAACGCGGTTATGAAGCACTGGCTAAAGATATTAATATGAATTTAGGGGGATTGAGTTCTGATATTACGGCCATCAGCAAAGATGGTAAGCGTGACGAATTTACGCCTCTTATGATTGTGCGTGCGAAAGCATTACATTCTAAACTACCAGATTTATGTCGCTTGATTAATGAAGTAGTTCAAAAAGCAGATTATAGCGATGATCAACGTTTGACTGAACTTGTTCAAGAAAGTAAAGCCATTTGGGATAATGAAGCATTCCGCCGTGGTAATTCCATCGTGAGTCAACGCGTTATGGCTCAAGTTTCTGCTGTTGGTAAGTTTAGAGATAATGGTAATTTAGGATACTATCAAAAAATTAGTGAACTAGCATCTAATCCTGCAGCATTGCCACTTTTACCAGAGAAATTAGCCGAAGTGGCTCGTAAGATATTCCGCGCTAACAATGTAGATATTATGTTTGTTGGTGAAGAAGGCGAATTAGAAGCCTTTGAAAACCTTATGAAACCTTTCGTTGAAACTTGGGATGCTACAGAATTGAGTGATGATGTATTACAAATCACTCGTCTATCTGGCAACGATGGTATTGTTACAGCTGGTAAGGTTCAATACGTAGCACAAGGTGGTAACTTCATCGATCATGGTTTCAAACATGTTGGTCCAATGAGCGTGTTAGAAACGATTTTACGTTATGAATACCTTTGGATTCGTATTCGTGTACAAGGTGGTGCTTACGGAGCATTTGCTAATTTCTATGATGATGGCAATATGATTTTCTGTAGTTATCGTGATCCTAACTTGTTAGAAACTTTAGATGTATATAAAGAGTTGCCTCAATACCTTCGTGACTTTACATTGACTGATCGTGAAATGCGTAAGTATATTATTGGTACTATGAGTTCTTTAGACTTGCCAATGACACCTGCGTTGCGTGGACCACGTGCAATGGGGATGTACTTCAGCGGTGCTAAATTAGAGGACAAAGTAGAGTTCCGTAAACAAGTAATCGCATGTAAGCCAGAAGATATTGTTGCATTAGCAGATGTGGTAGAACCTGTATTGAATGATAATCATATTTGCACAATGGGTAACGAACAAAAGATTAAAGATGCTGGTAATGTGTTTGATAACATTGTGTCTTTAGGATAAATAAGTTTATATCAATACATGATATTGCTTTAGTTTTACTTTGACATATCTTCGGATGTATAAGTGGCATATTCTTAATGGATATGCCACTTGTTTTCTGCTATAGGAGAGTTCTAATGAAAGGTAGATTTGCGCCTAGTCCAACAGGATATATTCATCTTGGTAACGTGTGGATAGCACTTTTATCATATATCTCTACACGCCAACAAAAAGGAACGTATGTTGTACGTATGGAGGATATAGACCTACAACGGTCAAAACGAGAACTAGGGGAAGCTTTACTAGATGATTTAGAATGGCTTGGCTTTGAATGGGATGAAGGTCCTCGTGTAGGTGGTCCAGAAGTATCTTATTGGCAAAGTGAAAGACAAACATATTATGCAGACATATTAGAATATCTCGCATTAGAAAAACTAATTTACCCTTGCTTTTGTAATAGAGCGCGACTACAATCTATAGCTTCTGCACCTCATGTAGGCGAAGTGGTGCATCGTTATGATGGAAAATGTCGACATTTACGTGATTTTGAAATGCAAGAGTTATGTAATAGCAAAGAACCATCCTTGCGCCTTGCTATAGATTCTTGTGATCTTGAGTTTGATGATCGATGGCAAGGTAAGCAGCATATTCATTTGGAAGGTGAACTAGATGATTATGTATTACGTCGTGGTGATGGTATGTACGCATATAATTTGGCAGTCGTATTAGATGATATAGCTATGGGAATAACTGAAGTGATTCGAGGCGATGATTTACTAGATACAACGGGACAGCAATTATATTTGTATAATACATTACAACAATGCTATCCCCATAAGAATATAGTGGTTCCTAAGTATGGTCATGCCCCACTTTTGGTAGATACAGATGGCCATAGACTTTCTAAACGCCAAAAGAGTATTACAATCCGTGAATTACGAGAACAGCAATGGTCAGCATCTAGAATTTTAGGAGAGTTAGCTGTTGCAGGCGGGCTTATAGATGGTGCTAAGTATAGTCATTCACAAATAAGCCTTTCTGATTTAATTCATTTAGACCTATCGGTTCCTAGTTTGAGGCAAAAAACAATTGTCATTGAATGATAATAGATACATTGATTTTAGTTCTGAAATGTTTGCTAAAAGCGTATAATTCTTTAACTATAAAATTCGATACATTATATTGACAAAATTCGATATTTGTTTATAATAGTATATAAGAGGTGGTTGAAATGACAATTCAACAAGCTTTAGATCAAAAGGTGTGGGCCGTTATTGGAGCCACTGATAAAACCGAAAAGTTCGGCTATAAGATTTATAAATGTCTTAAAGATCACGGATATGAAGTATATCCAGTTAATCCTAATGTTGCAGAAGTAGATGGAGACAAATGTTACTCTAGTCTTTCTGCACTTCCTGTTGTACCAGCTGTTGTGGATTTTGTTGTACCAGAATCAGCGGGTTTAGCTGCACTTGATGAATGCAAAGAACTTGGCATTTCAACTGTGTGGTTACAACCAGGAGCGGATAAACCATCTGTTGTTGAAAAAGCACATGCTTTAAACTTGCATGTCATTCAAGATTGTGTATTAGTTCAATTACCGTAGGAGGGTATAATGAGCGAATTAAAAGAATTAAAAACTGCTGAATATCAAGATTTAGTAAATCAAGGTGGCGTAACTGTTATTGATTTCTGGGCTCCATGGTGCGGTTATTGCGTACGTATGATGCCGATCATCGAAGAAATTGCAGGTGAGCTTGAAGGTAAAGCTAACTTTGTAAAAGTAAATGCTGATGAAGAACCAGAATTAGCACGTAATTTACAAGTTGAAGTATTGCCTACATTTGTTATCTTAAAAGATGGCGAAGTAGTAGATCGTAAAATTGGTTTCTTGCCAAAAGGCGATCTTCAAGGTGCTATTGAATCTAAATTCTAATAATCTGAATAATTCTATATAGATAGAGTAAAAAAGACCTCATCAATGTATGTCCAATACATTGATGAGGTTTTTTTCATATTTTCTATAGAAGCAAATAAAAAGTCATCAATGTATGTCCAATACATTGATGAGGTTTTTTTCATATTTTCTATAGAAGCAAATAAAAAGTATCATATAAATAT
>NZ_QSDY01000050.1 GCF_003463825.1 Veillonella sp. AM51-8BH | reverse complement strand
ATTATTTCAGGAATTTCTATTTACAATTAGTTTATAAATTGTTATTATATTAATATCTTAATGAATAGTATGTGAACGTGTGTCATAAACCATTCATGAAACAAAAAATGTATGAATAAGGCATTTAGTGTTTTCTTTATAAGAGAGAAAGGGGTTCATAGTTTCTATGAATAAGGTTTTTAAAGTCGTTTATAGCAAATCTAAAGGCTGCTATGTAGTAGTACCTGAAACTGCTAAAAATAATAACGGCAAGAAAAAAGTATTAGCTAGCGTATTGGCTGGCTTGGCTGTAGCTGGTGCTATGGGCGGTATTGCGCCTCAACAAGCTATGGCTGATGCGGATTATGGCAATAGTCATGTTAATGTTTGGGCTAATACGGCTCCAGATGGTAGCAATGGCAAAAATGATGCAGGTCAAAACTCTATCGTTGTAGGGTATCAAAATACAACAGACCACATAGCCGGTAATGATGGCAAGGTAGCGATTGGTGCTAAAAACTCAGCAACTGGCAATTCCGCTATGGCGATGGGTAACCGAAACGTTGCAAACGGTGGTGCAGCTACAGCTATCGGTGCTGGTAATGAATCGACTGCAGCTACAACACTTACGGTAGGTAATAAAAATAATGCGAATGCAGAAAATGCTATCGCTATTGGTGCGTACAATAATCAAAATTGGACACATGGTTCTTGGCAAACAACACCTAAACCAGCTGGTGCTTATTCATTAGCAATTGGTAACTTTAATGATGCTTTAGGTAGTCGTGCTACTGCAGTAGGTGCTTTCAATACAGCTAAAGGCGAATGGGCTACGGCTATTGGTGCGTCTACAGTAGCAAGCGGTAATGGTGACGTAGCAATCGGTGATACATCTAAAACGAATGCAACCGGTGTTGGTCATGCCGTAGCTGTAGGCTGGCATGCTGAAACTGGTGCTGCTAATGCAGTGGCTGTAGGTCCTAGCGCATTAGCTAGTGGTAAAAATTCCGTATCTGTTGGTACCAATAATAACTCTCGTGTGCAAGACACAGTTACCATGGGTCAAGACAATGATGCGAAAACAATGGGCGGTATCGCCATTGGTAAAAACAACATGGTGGACTCCACAAATGGTGGCAGAAACTTTGCAGCAACTGCAGATGAAAACTCCCAAATTGCTATCGGTCGTGACAATACAGCAACTCACTTAGATACAATTGCTATTGGTCGTGAAACAACAGCATCTGGATCTGGTGCTACTGTAATCGGTGCTCGTGCAGAAGCATCTGGTAACAATGCTATTGCTATCGGTCAAAGTGGTGAAGGTTCTCCTAAAGTAATTGCTAAGGGTGTAAACTCCATTGCTATCGGTATGCAATCTCAAACTGAAGGTGAATCTGGTGTAGCTGTAGGTGCTGGTACTCGTGCAAATGGCCAATATGGTGTTGCTGTAGGTCATATAGCTAAAGCTAATGTAACTAGAGGTACTGCTCTTGGTGATGTAGCAGAAGCTACTATTGCTGAAGGCGTAGCTCTTGGTGCTTCTTCTGTTACAACAACAGATAAAGGTGTTGTAGGTTACAACCCATCTGATTTACATAACCGTAAATACACTAACTTACAAGGTAATGTACAAAAAGCTACTACAGCTGCTGTATCTATCGGTAATGGTAGTACATTAACTCGTCAGTTGACTGGTCTTGCTGCTGGTACTGCAGACACTGATGCTGTTAACGTAGCTCAATTGAAAAACGTTGGTGTTGCTGTAACTGGTAACACTGGTTCTAGTGACTTCTTGACTGACGGCGGTAAATTGAACGTTCGTGGTGAAGGTCGTGTATCTGTAGCTGCTAGCGATGATGGTGCTAAGGATTCCAAATTAACTTTGAAATTCGATGATACTAACTTAGTAAAAGCTGGTAGAAATGTAACGGTTGATACATCTGTGAAAGACGGTAAAACTACTTACACAATCAACGCTGCTGATACTGCTGCTAAATATGACTTCTTAACAAATGCTAAAGCTAACGGTGGTAAATTAGATGGTACTGCTACAGCAACTAAAGTTGAAAGCGGTCAAACTGTTAACTATGCAGCTGGTAAGAACTTAACAGTTAAACAAGACATCAACCAATCCATTGGTGAACAAACATATACATACTCTTTAAATAGCGATCTTGGTGGTATTACTTCCATTACTAATAATGGTGGTACTACAATGAACTTTGATGGTGATAAGATCAGCATCACTGGTGGTAACCTAGATCTTGGTGGTAATAACATTACTAACCTTAAATCTGGTGGCGATGTAATTAATAATGCTGCAAACATTGGTGACGTTACACGTATCTCCAAAGCTAACGATTTACACATTGCACCTACAGCAGGTACAAACAATAATGTAGCTGAATACACTGTAGACGGTAACAAAAAGGTTACATTAACATACCAAGATGGTAATGGTAAAACTGTAAATGGCCCTAAAGCAGTTATCGACTTGAGCGGTTTGAAAACTGGCGATATGAGCTCCTTCAACGTTAAATCTTCTGCTACAGAAGGTAAGGTTGCACAAGGTTCCGCTGGCGTTCAAGAAATCAAAGACGGCAAAACTGTTGAAATGCAAGCCGGCAAAAACATGACCATCAAACAAACCAACAAAGATGGTAATGCACAAGTTGAATTTGCATTAAACAAAAATGTTGATTTGACTCCAGATGGTTCTTTAAAAATCGGTGATACAAACATTACAGATAATGGTTTGACTATCAATGGTGGCCCTTCCATTACAAAAACTGGTATCAACGCTGGCGATTTGAATATTACAAATGTAAAAGCTGGTGTAAACGATAATGATGCTGTTAATGTTAGCCAATTGAAACAAGTTCGTGCTGACGAACGTCATATCAAACCAGGTGAATACGTAGTTGATAACAACGGCAAAGTAACTATGACTTACCTTGATGGTAACAACAAAGACGTTCCTAACGAAACTGCTGTTATCACAGGTATTGCTAAACAAGATCTTTCCAACATCAACAATGGTGGTAAGACTGTAATTAAAAACCTTGCTAAAGAAGCTATCGACATGGAAAACGGTAAGAACACAACTGCTTCTCACCGTGACGTAAATGGCGTTAAAACTTTCAAAGTAGACGTTGAAGGTGATTTAACTGACATTACATCCATTACAAACAAAGATGGCGACGGCAAAGTTGTATTCGGTGGTAACCAAACTGTAAACGTAGCAGGCGATCACAACATTAACTTGAATGCTAAAGTTGGTGACATCACTGGTTTAACTAACGTAACATTAGATGCTCCAGACTTCGCTAAAAAAGGTCGTGCAGCAACTGAAGAACAATTGAACATCGTTAACAACGGTTTCAATAACACAGTTGGTTTGACTGGTAACACAGGCGCTACTGAATTACAAAAATTGAACAAACAAGGCGGCTTGAGCTTCGGCGTTGTGGGTGCTAATAATGGTGAGTACATTAAAACAACTGCTTCTGGTTCCAATGTAGTAGCTGACTTGTCCGACAGCGCTAAAAACAAATTGAACAGCACTGTTGTAGTAGAAGGTAAAAATGCTGCGAAAGTAACAAGCAATGTAATTCAAAATGCAGATGGCAGCACAAAAACTGTATATACTGTAGATGTTAACAATGTAAAACCTACTGCAGCTTCTACTGAAAAAGTACAAGCTAAAGCAGACGTAGCTGGTTCTAGCGATAAAAACATCGCAAAAGTTTCCCCTAAAGCTGGTGAAAACTTCGGTGATGCAGGCGCAACTTACGAAGTAAACGTATCCCGTAACGACGTAAAAGACGCAGCTCGTGAAGCAGTAACTGTAAATACTACAAACACAACTAACAACCCTATCACTGTTACACCTGTTCAAGATGAAACAAACCATAACACAACTTACCAAGTAACATTCGATGGCGACAAAGCTGCTAAACAAATTCCTTTGACATACAAAGCGAATGGCACAAACGAACAAAAGGTTACATTGGATAAAGGTTTGAACTTCACAAACGGTAAAAACACAACAGCTTCTGTAGATGCTGAAGGCGTTGTTAAATACGATGTGAATAAAGATTTAGTAAACATCAATTCCATTTCCAACACTACAAATGGTCCAAAAATGGAATTCGGTCCTAACTCTATCAACATCACTAATGGCCCTATCAACATGGGTGACCAAAACATCACTAACCTTAAATCTGGTGGCGATGTAGTGAATAACGCTGCTAACATCGGCGACGTAACTCGTATTTCTAAAGCTAATGATTTGCACATTGCTCCTACAACATCTAACCGTACTGGTGAAACAACTACATCTTACGCTTACGATGCAGCAAGCAAGTCCGTAACATTGAAATACAACGATGGTAACGGTGCTACACAATCTGGTACAGTTGCGAAAATCGACTTGTCCGGCTTGGCTGATCAAATTAAAGACGGTTACTCCTTCTCCACTGACGCTAAAGGCAATGTAGTTGGTAACCACGCTGTTACAGCTGTTGGCAATGGTAAAACTGTTTCCTACGCTGCAGGCGATAACTTGACTGTAAAACAAGATATCGATGCTCAAACTGGCGAACATACTTACACATATGCATTGTCCAACAACATCGACTTGACTCCAAATGGTTCCTTGAAAATTGGCGACACTATTCTTAATAATGGTGGCTTAACAATTACAGGTGGCCCATCCGTAACTAAAACTGGTATCAACGCTGGTAACTTGAACATTACTAATGTGAAAGCTGGTGTAAACGATACTGATGCAGTTAACGTTAAACAGTTGAAAGATTCCCGTACAGTAGTAACTTCCAACGATAACTCCGTAACAGTTAATAAAACTGAAAACGGCAACCAAGTTACTTATGACTTACATGTAGCTCCAGGTGCTGCACAATCCGTATGGAATGTGAAATCCACTGGTAATACAACTGCTGATTCTGAAACAGCTGCAAAAACTATCACTGATGGTAAAACAGTTGAAATGGCAGCAGGTAAAAACTTGACTGTTAAACAAACTAGCAACAACGACGGTGCTAAAGTTGAATTCGACTTGGCTAACGATATCAAGATCGGTAATGACGGCAAAGACGGTAAAGATGGCGTTGATGGTAAAATCGGCGTAAATGGTAAAGATGGTTCTTCCGTTGTAATTAATGGTAAAGACGGCTCTATCGGTTTGAATGGTAAAGACGGTAAAGATGGTCTTACTATGAAAGCTGAAAACGGTCAACCTGGCGTAAACGGCAAAGATGGTATCACTCGTATCGTATACGAAGATAAAAACAACAACAAACACGAAGTTGCTACTTTGGATGATGGTTTGAAATTCACTGGTAACAACACTGATACAGTGAACAACCATAAATTGAATAGCCTTGTAAAAGTTCAAGGTGAAGGCGTAGATAAAACAACTTCTGCATCCTTCAAGAGCGCAGCTGGTAACATCAACGTAAAAGCAGATGGTACTGATACTCTCGAAGTTCAATTGAACAAAGATTTGAAAAACATCAACACAATTAAGAATGATGGCAATGCTACTTTCACAATCGGTGGCGACAACTTCGCATTCAATGGTGGTAATGTAAGTCTTGGTGGTAACAATATCACTAACCTTAAATCTGGTATTGTAAATAACAATGATACTGATAACACTAACGCTGCGAACATTGGCGACGTTAAGACGATCTCTAAAGCTAACGACATTCATATCAAAGACAAAACATACACAGTGAACGCTGATAAAACAGTTACATTGGAATATGTTGATGGCAATGATAATGCAGTAAGTAAAACAGCTAAGATCGACTTGAGCAACTTGCCTACAGGCGATAAAGCTGCTGTTGAAAGCGTAGTTAAAAAATCTGCTGCTGCAGGCGACACTAACATCGCTGACATCACTGTAGCTGACGGTAAACAAACTGGTGATGCGAATGCTAAATACGAAGTAAATGTTTCCCGTAATGCTGTTAAAGATGCAGCTCGTGAAGCAGTGACTGTAAACAATGCAAACAATAGCAATAATCCAATCACTGTTACACCTGTACAAGACGAAGCAAACCACAACACAACTTACCAAGTAACATTCGATGGCGATAAAGCTGCTAAACAAATTCCTTTGACATACAAAGCGAACGGCTCTAACGACCAAAAAGTTACATTGGATAAAGGTTTGAACTTCACAAATGGTTCCAACACAACAGCTTCCGTAGCTGCTGATGGCGTAGTTAAATACGATCTTAACAACAACGTAAACTTGACTCCATCTGGTTCCTTAACTATTGGTGATACTGTTGTTAACAACGGTGGTTTGACTATCTCTGGTGGTCCATCTGTTCTTAAAACTGGTATCAACGCTGGTAACTTGAACATTACTAATGTGAAAGCAGGCGTAAACGATACTGATGCAGTTAACGTTAAACAGTTGAAAGATGCACGTACTGTAGTAACTTCTAAAGATAACTCCGTAACAGTTAATAAAACTGAAAACGGTAACCAAGTTACTTATGACTTGCATGTAGCTCCAGGTGCTGCACAATCCGTATGGAATGTGAAATCTACTGGTAATACAACTGCTGATTCTGAAGCAGCTGCTAAAACTATCACTGATGGTAAAACGGTTGAAATGGTAGCAGGCAAAAACTTGACTGTAAAACAAACTAGCAACAATGACGGTGCTAAAGTTGAATACGCATTGTCCGACGACATCAAAGTTGGTAACGACGGTAAAGATGGTAAAGACGGTGTAGATGGTAAAATCGGCGTAAACGGTAAAGACGGCTCTGCTGTTGTGATCAACGGTAAAGACGGCTCCATCGGCTTGAATGGTAAAGACGGCAAAGACGGCATTACTATTCGTGGTGAAAAAGGTCAAGATGGCGTAAATGGTACAAACGGTACTAACGGTATCACTCGTATCGTATACGAAGACAAAAACAACAATAAACACGAAGTTGCTACTACTGATGACGGCTTGAAATTCACTGGTAACAACACTGATGTTGTAAACAAAAATAAATTGAACAGCCTTGTTAAAGTTCAAGGTGAAGGCGTAGATAAAACAACTTCTGCATCCTTCAAGAGCGCTTCTGGTAACATCAACGTAAAAGCTGATGGTACTGATACTCTCGAAGTTCAATTGAACAAAGATTTGAAAAACATCACTACTATTAAGAACGATGGTCCTGCTACATTGACAATTGGCGGCAACGAATTCAAATTCGATGGTGGCAACGTGAACATGGGTGGCAACAACATCACTAACCTTAAATCTGGCGGCGATGTAATCGATAACGCAGCTAATATTGGCGACGTAACTCGTATTTCCAAAGCTAACGACTTACACATTGCACCAACTCAATCCAACCGTGCAGGTGAAACTACTACATCTTACTCCTATGATGCAGCAGACAAATCCGTTACATTGAAATACAACGATGGCAATGGTGCTAACCAAGCTGGTACAATCGCGAAAATCGACTTGTCTGGTTTGGCAGATCAAATCAAAGACGGCTACTCCTTCTCCACAGATGCAAAAGGCAATGTAGTTGGTAACCACGCTGTAACAGCTGTAGGTAACGGCAAAACTGTTTCCTACGCAGCAGGCGATAATTTGACAATTGCTCAAGATATCGATAATGCAACTGGTGAACAAACTTATACATATGCATTGTCTAATGACATCAAAATCGGTAAAGATGGTAGAGATGGCATTGATGGTAAAATCGGCGTAAACGGTAAAGATGGTTCCTCCGTTGTGATCAACGGTAAAGACGGCTCCATCGGCCTCAATGGTAAAGACGGTAAAGACGGTCTTACTATGAAAGCTAAAGATGGCCAACCTGGTGTAAATGGTAAAGATGGTATCACTCGTATCGTATACGAAGATAACAGCAAGAATACACACGAAGTGGCTACATTGGATGACGGCATGAAATATGCTGGCGACGATGCACAAGGTACTGATAAATCCAAAGTTATCGCTAAGAAATTGAACGAAACTATGGACGTTGTTGGTGGTGCAGATAAGTCCAAATTGACTGACAACAACATCGGCGTGAACAACGTAGATGGCAAGTTGAAAGTTCAATTGTCCAAAGAAGTTAACTTGACTCCATCCGGTTCCTTAACAATTGGCGATACTAAGATCACTGACGGTGGTTTGGTAATCAACAATGGTCCATCCATTACTAAAGGTGGCATCAATGCTGGTGACTTGAACATTACTAATGTGAAAGCTGGCGTAAATGATACTGACGCAGTTAACGTAAAACAATTGAAATCCGCTAAGACAGAAGTTAAAGCTGGTGACAACGTAACAGTTGATAAAACAATTGGTGCTGATGGTCAAAACATTTACACAGTAAATGCAAAAGCAACTAACCTTGGCGATGCTGAACTTAACTACACAGCTAACGGCGGTGCTAAACAAAAAGTTAAATTGTCTGAAGGCTTGAACTTCGTTGACGGTAACTACACTAAAGCTTCCGTTGATGCAAATGGTGTTGTTAAATACGACGTAACACTTGGTAAAGTAAGAGACGGCGTTGACGGCAAACCTGGCGTAGATGGTAATAATGGTATCGCAACAGTTAAAACTGTAGTAGATACAATCAACAACTCCGGTTGGAAAGGTGATGTTACTGGTAACACAGTAGGTAATCACAGTGCAACAATCGTTAAACCTGGCACAACTGTAAACTTCGGTGCAGGTAAAAACTTAACTGTTGAACAAATCGTTAATGCTGTAACAGGTGACCACACTTACAACTATGCATTATCCGACGATATCAAAGTTGGTAATGATGGTAAAGACGGTAAACCAGGTGTTGACGGTAAGATCGGTGTAAACGGTAAAGACGGTTCTGCTGTTGTAATCAACGGTAAAGACGGCTCTATCGGCTTGAATGGTAAAGACGGTAAAGATGGTCTTACTTTCAAAGGTGCTAACGGTCAAGACGGCGTAGACGGTAAAAATGGTACTAACGGTATGACTCGTATCGTTTACGAAGATAGCAACAAAAATAAACACGAAGTTGCTACTACTGATGACGGCTTGAAATTCACTGGTAACAACGAAAGCGTTGTAAACAAAAATAAACTTAACTCCACAGTTAAAGTTAAAGGTGAAGGCGTTACTGAAGAGCAAGAAAAAACATTTGAATCTGCTGCAGGTAACATCGCTGTAACTGCTGATGGTAACGATACTTTGAACATTCGCTTGAATAAAAATATCAAAGGCATCGACTCCATCCAAACTAAGGAAATCCACTTAGGTACACCTGATAACTACACAACTATTAAGAAAGATGGAGACCGCATTAAATACGGCGACAAAACATTCGCTAACACTGACGATATCTGGACAATTCAAGCTAATGGCACAGATGTTCCAGCTAACGGCGGTAAAGTAAATGTTAAAGGTGCTGACGGTATCACAGTATCCAAATCTGCTAATGGCGAAATGACAATTAGCGGTGCTGGTCTTGGTACAATGAACAGCTTCAACGTTAAATCTTCTGGTAATACTACTGCTGATTCTGAAACAGCAGCTAAGAGAATTACTGATGGTAAAACTGTTGAATTCTCCGGCGGTAAAAACCTTACTGTAAAACAAACTAGCGACGAAAACGGCGCTAAAGTAGAATATGCATTGAGCAACAATGTAGATCTTACTAATAAAGGTTCCGTAACAATTGGCGATACTAAGATCACTGATGGTGGCTTGGTAATCAACAACGGCCCATCCGTAACTAAAGACGGCATCAATGCTGGTAATAAACAAATTACTAACGTTGAAGACGGTGTAAACGATACTGATGCGGTTAACGTACGTCAATTGAAAGCAGCTAAAACTAACCTTGTTGACGGTCAAAATACTAAAGTGACTGGCGACGGTTCTAAAGCTAACCCTTACAAAGTTAATGTTGAAGGCGATTTGAACAAAATCACTTCCATCACTAACAAAGAAGGGGATGGCAAATTAGAATTCAAAGGTGACCAAGTAGTTAACGTAGCTGGCGACAACACAATCAAGCTTGATGGTAAAACTGGTGACATCACTGGCTTAACTAACAAAACTCTTGATTCTGCTGACTTCGCAACTAAAGGTCGTGCCGCAACTGAAGAACAATTGAAACTTGTTCAACAAGAAGCAGCTAAGAAATCTACTGAAAAAGTACAAGCTAAAGCTGATGCTAATAACATTGCTAAAGTAGCTCCTAAAGCTGGCGATACATTCGGTGCAGCTGGTGCAACATACGAAGTATCTGTAGATAAAAATGACGTTAAAGACGCAGCTCGTGAAGCAGTTACTGTAACAGGTGACAACAAAGCGATCACTGTAGACGTTCAACCAAATGCTACAAACCATACAACTAACTACCAAGTTAACTTCAATGGTAAAGAAGCAGCTAAACAAATTCCATTGACTTATAAAGAAAATGGTGGCAATGCTAGAACAGTAATGTTATCTGACGGTTTAGACTTCTCTAATGGCGTAAATACTACTGCTCACACTGATGCGAACGGTAAAGTATCCTTCGACGTAAAAGGTGACCTCACTAACATCACTTCCATTTCCAATAACTCCAATGGTCCTAAAGTATCCTTCGGTGGCGATACTGTAAATATCACTGGTGGCAACCTCAACATGGGTGGTAACAAAATCACTAATGTTCAACGTGGCACTAATGATACAGATGCAGTAAACGTTAAACAATTGAAAGATTCCCGTACTACATTGACATCTGATGATCATTCCGTAGTATTGAAGAAAACTGAATCTGCTGACGGCGGCTTGAACTATGACCTTTCCGTAAAAGGCGCAGTTGACCCTCGCGTTGATCAATTGAACGAAGAAATCGGCCGTGTAGGTGCTCAAGGTGCAGCATTGTCCGCATTGAAACCTATGCAATACGATCCATTGGAACCAACTCAAATCATGGCTGGTTATGGTAACTACCGTGGTAACTCCGCGATTGCAGTGGGCGTAGCTCATTACAAAAACGAATCCACAATGTTCCATGGTGGCTTGTCCTGGGCTGGCGGCTCTAGCCATATGATGGCAAACGCTGGTGTAACTTGGAAAGTTGGTAACAGAGATGCTGAAGCAGCTGTAGCAGACCGCTACCGCAAAGGCCCTATCAGCTCTGCATACGCAGTTCAAACTGAAATGGCTGCAATGAAAGCTCAAAATGCCGGATTAAAAGGTGAAGTATCCGACTTGAAATATGAAAACGAACAAATTAAAGCTCAAAACGCTGGTCTACAAAGTGAAGTAGAAGTATTGAAAGCTCAAATGGCTGCAATGATGGCGAAAATGGGTATGTAATTAGTTACACTTTCAGAAAACTTTCAAAAAAACTAGGAATCTAATCCTAGGTATGGATATGACTGGTAAGGGTTCCTTCGGGAGCCCTCATCCAGCACATTAATTCGACTATGAAAAGAGGAATAGATATGAAAAAATCTACAATGCTTGCTTTCACAGCAGCAGTTTTATTGAGCGCAGCATCCTTCACTGGTCACGCAGCAAGCGCTCCAACATATGATGACAACTTGATCTTACCTAACCCTGCATCCGCACCTGGTTTGAGCAATGTTGTATTGGTACCTGTGGCTAGCCCACAAGTAGTACAATCTCTTCATGATTATGTGAAAGCATGGGAAAATGCGGAACAAAAAATCGCCTTAGCAGAAGCTAAACGCGACAATCATGAACAATTGACTAAAGCTGATAAAAAATGGTTACATTCCAAAGATAAACATAACTATGCTGATTACTTCCGTACGCATTCCATTGGCCGCGTACACGGTTTTGAAACAGCTTTAAATTGGAACGGTGAAAACCGCAACAAAAACGAATACGAATACTTCGAAACACCTAAATACAATGAAAAAGATGGTTTCGTAAACAGCTATGGCTTCAATGTATTGCGTGGCATGGTAGATCGTGTTAACGAAGTTGTACAAAAACAAAAACAAGTTGGCGGTCCTATGAATGACGACGAAGCACAAGCATTAGAAGATGCAATCTTGGATATCCTTGCTCAAGAGCAAGAACATGTATCTAACGAAGAACTTCGTCACTACATGAACGAAACAATTTGGTTCGCTGCTAAAGAAACAGTTAAAAATAAAGCGAGCGAAGAACCAACTGCTGCTGATGAACACGTAGTAGACCTTCGCAAAGCTATCAACGAACCAATGGGTAGCAATGACTACAACAAAGTTGATTTGCGTAGTGCAATCCAACAATAACTGATATCTATAGTGATGTAGGTATTAAAGCCTTGTCTTCTCTCGTAAAAGGCTTAGTTGATCTCTAATACATACTGATGATATACGTGTATCCCTTACATGCACGCGTATCTACAATGACACAATGGCCCTTATAATGAGTTTGTGAGGGCCCCTGTACCCTGGACCCCCGACTAGGGAACACAAATCCTTATTAAACAACGCCATCCGGTTGGATGGCGTTGTTTTTATTTATATCTACTATATAATGACAGAATTATGCTGATGATACATGTAGCTTAAGAGGTGATTAATAAAAGAGTCTAAATACGAATGACTAGCTATAAAGAATAACGGTATAGATGTCGTGGCATAGCGTATATAGTAAGCCAATTTAAATTCATTATTGATATTATTAATAAGTACTATATATAGTATGATAAATACAAGAATCTACCATATAAAGAGAGGTAGAAAAAAGTTTGCAAAATTTTAAAATTAGGGGTTGCGTACCTCAGGTCTTTGTACTATAATAGCTATACAGTCGTTCGAAGCGACTGTTTATTAGTTAGCAAACACTAGATAAAATCTATGTTTGTTGATAATCGTTTTAGAATAAAAATGTAATTCCTGGTTGAAACAGAAATTACAAAATTCTAAAAAAGATTATAAAAAGATGTTGACATGAAAGTGACAACATGTTATTATAATCTAGTCGCCAGTTGATGAAACACTTCGAAAGAAAGTGCTTCGAAGCTAGATAAAATCTGGTTTAACTGGTACAGATCTTTGAAAACTGAACAATGATAGGTAATCAATCATATGATTG
The DNA here is from genome assembly GCF_003463825.1 of Veillonella sp. AM51-8BH. Classification (GTDB taxonomy): domain Bacteria; phylum Bacillota; class Negativicutes; order Veillonellales; family Veillonellaceae; genus Veillonella. Next base: position 190 of record NZ_QSDY01000050.1, on the reverse strand, counting down.
AACATATGCCAGAGTGCGGGTTTTGACATAGTCAAAACCAACCATAATTCAAAGTTACTTAAATGTAACGACAACAAATAAAATGAGCTATTCAAATAGCTTCAAGATATCTTGGAGAGTTTGATCCTGGCTCAGGACGAACGCTGGCGGCGTGCTTAACACATGCAAGTCGAACGAAGAGCGATGGAAG
>NZ_QSDY01000005.1 GCF_003463825.1 Veillonella sp. AM51-8BH | reverse complement strand
GTCGTGGTACAGTAGCAACTGGCCGTGTTGAACGTGGTCAAGTAAACGTAGGCGACACAGTAGAAGTTGTAGGCTTGAAAGAAAAAGCTGAACAATACGTAGTAACTGGCCTTGAAATGTTCCGTAAAACTTTGGATTCTGCAGTAGCAGGTGATAACGTTGGTGCATTGCTTCGTGGTGTAGACCGCAAAGACATCGAACGTGGTCAAGTATTGGCTAAACCAGGTTCCATCAAACCACACACAAAATTCAAAGCAGAAGTATACGTATTGACTAAAGAAGAAGGTGGCCGTCATACTCCATTCTTCTCCAACTACCGTCCACAATTCTACTTCCGTACAACAGACGTAACAGGTGTTGTAAACCTTCCTGAAGGTGTAGAAATGTGTATGCCTGGCGATAACGTAACAATGGATATCGAATTGATCACTCCAATCGCTATCGAAGAAGGTCTTCGTTTCGCAATCCGCGAAGGTGGCCATACAGTAGGCGCTGGCGTTGTAACTGAAATCGAGGTTAATTTAACCTTTTATGCTCATCGTAGTGATGCGTTGAGCACAATACATGCAGCATTCAGAGCGGCAGTAATGCCGCTCTAGTGTTGTGTTTTTAAACTATGAAGTAGAAGGTTGCCTCTGCGGAGGAGAATTTCTATGGAGCAGCCCATTCACGAAATGGACGACAGGAGGAATTATTAATAATGGCTAAACAGCAAAAAATCCGTATTCGCCTTAAGGCATACGACCACAAAGCTCTCGATCAAAGCGCTGCTAAGATCGTAGACACTGCAAAAAGAAATGGCGCTATGGTATCTGGTCCGATTCCATTGCCAACAGAAAAGAATATCTTCACAATTCTTCGTTCTGTACACGTAAACAAAGATTCTCGTGAACAATTCGAAATGCGTACACATAAACGCTTAATCGATATTCTTGAACCAAATTCGAAAACAGTAGATGCTATCACTCGTTTAGATTTACCAGCTGGTGTATCTATTGAAATAAAACTATAAGGAGGTGCGATAATGTCTAAAGCTATTTTGGGTAAAAAATTAGGAATGACTCAAGTCTTCACAGCTGAAGGCCAATTAGTTCCTGTAACAGTAGTGGAAACTACCCCAAGCGTTGTAGTGCGCGTTAAGACTGTTGAAACAGACGGCTACGAAGCAGTACAAATTGGTTACGGTTCCATTAAAGAAAAACATTTAACAAAACCTGTAAAAGGTCAGTTCGACAAAGCTGGCGTAGCTCCAGTTAAATATCTTCGCGAAGTTCGCGTAGCTAATGCAGCTGACTACACAGTAGGCCAAACTCTGGCAGCTGATATCTTCGCAGAAGGTGAATTGGTGGACGTAGTGGGTACAGGTAAAGGTAAGGGTTTTGCTGGCACAATTAAACGCCATAACTTCTCCCGTGGTCCTGAAACTCATGGTTCTAAATCTCACCGTGAACCTGGTTCCATCGGTCCTATGATCTCCGGTGGCGGCGGTAAGGTATACAAAGGTAAAAAACTCCCTGGACAAATGGGTGGTTACAGAGTTACCGTACAACGCTTATCCGTTGTGAAAGTTGATGCTGAACGTAACCTTTTATTGGTTAAAGGTGGTATCCCAGGCGCTAAAGGTAGCTTGGTTATGGTTCGCAACACGGTTAAACCTGTTAAATAATCATTTGTCGAAAGGAGGATTATGTAATGCCTACAGTAGCAACATATAATCAATCCGGCGTTAAAGTCGGTGAAATACAGTTAAACGATGCAGTATTCGGCGTTGAAGTTAACGAAGCGTAATGCATCAAGCCGTAGTTCGTCAATTGTCTAACGAACGTCTCGGCACACATGCAACAAAAACTAGAGGTATGGTTCGTGGCGGTGGCCGCAAACCTTGGAAACAAAAAGGTACTGGTCGTGCACGTTCCGGTTCCAGCCGTTCTCCAATCTGGATTGGTGGCGGTACTACATTTGGTCCACAACCTCGCAGCTATTACAAAGCTATGCCTCGTAAGGCTAGACGTTTAGCAGTTAAATCTGCTCTTAGCGATAAAGTGAATAATAGCGAATTATACGTTTTGGAAGAAATTACATTAGCAGCTCCTAAAACTAAAGAAGTGTTGAACATTATCAATAGCTTCAACGTTGGTGATGCAAAAGTATTGTTCATCACTGAAGGTGATGTAAATGTTGAACGTTCCGCTCGCAATATCCAAGGTGTTAAAGCATTGGCTTGCGAAGGTATGAACATTTTCGATCTTCTTCATTACGATAAGCTCTTCATTACTAAAGGTGCTGTCGCAAAAATCGAGGAGGTACTTGGATAATGCAATTACATGATGTACTAATCCGCCCGGTTATTACCGAAAAATCCACTATGCTTATGGAAGAAGGCAAATACACTTTCCGTGTGCCTTTGACTGCAAATAAAGTGCAAATCCGTCAAGCAGTTGAAAAAATCTTCAATGTAAAAGTAGAAAAAGTAGCTACTATTCGTGTTTTAGGCAAAACTAAACGCATGGGTCGTACACAAGGTAAACGTAGCGATTACAAAAAAGCTATCGTTACTTTGAAAGCTGGCGAATCCATTGAATTCTTTGAAGGTGTCTAAGAGTCTAGTTGTAAGGAGGCCCACTAATGGCAATTAAATCATTTAAACCGTACTCCGCTGGTCGCCGGTTTATGACAGTATCCGCCTTCGACGAAATCACAGCAAGCAAACCAGAAAAATCTTTGCTAGCTAAGATTTCTCAAAAAGGTGGTCGTAACAATACTGGTAAAATGACAGTTCGTCACCAAGGTGGCGGTCATAAACGTCAATATCGTATTATTGACTTCAAACGTACTAAAGATAATATTCCAGCTAAAGTAGCAACAATCGAGTATGATCCTAACCGTTCTTCTCGTATCGCTTTGCTTAACTACGCTGATGGTGAAAAACGCTACATTTTAGCTCCTAACGGTCTAAAAGTTGGTGACGTTGTATTCTCCGGTCCTGAGTCCGATATTAAACCTGGTAACTGCTTACCATTGGCTAATATTCCAGACGGTACACAAATCCACAATATCGAATTGAAAATCGGTAAAGGTGGCCAAATCGTTCGTTCCGCTGGTACATCTGCTCAATTGATGGGTAAAGATAATGGCTATGCTATTCTTCGTTTACCATCTGGTGAAATGCGTCGTGTTCGTCAAGAGTGCCGTGCAACAGTAGGTGTTGTTGGTAACGCTGACCACAGTAACCTTGTAATTGGTAAAGCTGGTCGTCATCGTTGGATGGGCGTTCGCCCTGGCAACCGTGGTGTTGTAATGAACCCTTGTGACCATCCACATGGTGGTGGTGAAGGTAAATCTCCTGTTGGTCGTAAACATCCTGTTACACCTTGGGGCAAACCAGCACATGGTGTTAAAACTCGCGACAAGAAAAAAGCTTCTAATAGCTTAATCATTAAACGTCGTACAAAATAGGATAAAGGAAAGGAGATAAAATAGTGTCCAGATCTATTAAAAAAGGCCCTTTCGTAGCAGATCATTTGCTTAAGAAAGTTGAAGCTTTAAACGAAACTAACGAAAAGAAAGTTGTAAAAACCTGGTCCCGTGCCTCTACTATTATCCCAAGTTTTGTAGGCCACACAATTGCTGTGCATGATGGTCGCAAACATGTACCTGTATTCATTACAGAAGATATGGTAGGTCATAAATTAGGTGAGTTCGCTCCTACACGTACTTTTAAAGGTCATGGTAAGGACGAAAAATCTACAGGCAAAAAATAGGAGGAAATAATACATGGAAGCAAAAGCAATCGCTAGACATATCCGAATCGCGCCTCGTAAAATCCGTATCGTTGCAGATTTAGTGCGCGGTAAAAACATCGGCGAAGCATTTGCCATCTTGAAGTTCACTCCGAAAGTTGGCGCTGATGTAGTAGAAAAAGTTATGCGTTCTGCAATCGCAAACGCTGAACATAATTTCGATATGAATGTTGACAATCTTTACGTATCCGAGATCTTCGTTGATCAAGGCCCTACATTAAAACGCATTCATCCTCGTTCCCGTGGTCAAGCTTTCAAAATTTTGAAACGCACTAGCCATGTAACAGTAGTAGTTAAAGAAAGAGCTTAAGAAGGAGGGAAACAGAGTGGGTCAAAAAGTTAATCCACACGGTTTGCGTGTCGGTATCGTAAAAGATTGGGACGCAAAATGGTATGCAGATAAAGATTTCGCTGCTAATCTTCATGAAGACGTTAAAATTCGTAACTTCTTGAAAGAAACCCTTTTCATTGCTGGTATTTCCCGCATTGAAATCGAGCGTACAAATAAACGTATTAAATTGACTATCCACACTGCAAAACCAGGTATGGTTATCGGTCGTGGTGGTGCTGGTATCGAAGATATCAAAAAAGCAATGACTCGTTTCACTGACAAACAAGTGGACGTTAACATCGCAGAAATTAAACAAGCAGACATGGATGCAATCTTGGTTGCAGAAAACATTGCTAGCCAATTGGAACGCCGTATTGGTTTCCGTCGTGCAATGAAACAAGCTGTAGGTCGCACAATGCGCTTAGGTGCAAAAGGTATTAAAATCATGGTAAGCGGTCGTCTTGGCGGCGCTGAAATCGCTCGTAGCGAATCCTACCGTGAAGGTTCTATTCCTTTGCATACACTTCGTGCAGACATCGACTACGGTACTGCTGAAGCTCATACAACATATGGTTGTATCGGCATTAAAGTATGGATTTACAAAGGTGAAGTTTTGCCAGAAGCAAAACAACCTGCTAAGAAGGAAGAAGGTGGCAAGTAATGCTTATTCCAAAGCGCGTAAAACATCGTAAGCAATTCCGCGGCCGTATGAAAGGTCGTGCTATGCGCGGTAATACAGTGTCTCATGGTGAGTTCGGCTTGGTAGCATGCGAACCATCTTGGATCACTAACCGTCAAATCGAAGCTGCCCGTATTGCTATGACTCGTTATATCAAACGTGGTGGTAAAGTATGGATTAAAATTTTCCCTGACAAACCAATCACAGCTAAACCAGCTGGTACTCGTATGGGTTCCGGTAAAGGTTCTCCTGAATACTGGGTAGCAGTAGTTAAACCAGGTCGTGTAATGTTTGAAATGGACGGTGTGCCAGAAGCTATAGCTCGTGAAGCTATGCGTCTTGCAAGCCATAAACTTCCAATCAAATGCAAATTTGTTGTTAAGGGTAAAGAATTGGGTGGTGACGTAAATGAAGGTTAATGACATTCGCAATATGAGCGCTGCCGAAATGGAACAAAAAGTTTCCGGTCTTAAGGAAGAGTTATTTAACCTCCGTTTTCAGCTTGCAACAGGTCAATTAGAAAATCCTATGCGCATTCGTGAAGTTAAGAAGACAATCGCTCGTATTAAAACTGTACAACGTGAAGTTGAACTTAAATCTGAAAACGCATAATAACAGATTTGTTAAAGGTTGAAAAGGAGGCTTAAAATCGTGGCAGAAGAAAGAAACGTACGTAAAGTCCGCGTAGGTAAAGTTGTTAGCGACAAAATGAATAAAACTGTTGTTGTTGCTGTAGAACGTAAAGTACCTCACGCATTATATAACAAGCCAATGGTTAGCACTAAACGCTTCAAAGCTCATGATGAAAACAATGAGTGTCAAATTGGCGATACAGTTAAAATTGTAGAAACTCGTCCACTTTCTAAAGATAAATGTTGGAGAGTTGTTGAAATTCTTGAAAGACAAAAATAAGAGTGATGTAAGGAGGAATAGACGATGATCCAGCAACAAACAATTTTGAATGTTGCCGACAACACTGGTGCAAAACGTATTATGTGTATCCAAGTCATGGGCGGTTCTTATCGCAAATTCGGCAATATCGGTGACGTAATCGTTGCTTCTGTAAAAGATGCATCACCCGGTGGCGTTGTCAAGAAAGGCGACGTAGTTAAAGCTGTTATTGTTCGTTCTAAAAAAGGTATCCGCCGTCAAGACGGTTCCTATATTCGTTTCGATGAAAACGCAGCAGTAGTTATTAAAGAAGATAAAACCCCTCGTGGTACTCGTATCTTCGGACCTGTAGCAAGAGAACTTCGTGAAAAAGACTTCATGAAAATTGTTTCCTTGGCTCCAGAAGTATTATAAGAAGGAGGAACGCAGCATATGGCTAAACTACAAATCAAAAAAGGCGATACAGTTGTTGTTATCTCCGGTAAAGATAAAGGTAAGCAAGGTACAGTAATTGCAACTGAACCTAAAAAAGAACGCGTATTTGTTGAAGGCGTTAACACTGTAAAACGTCACACAAAACCTTCTCAAGCTAACCCACAAGGCGGCATCGTTACTAAAGAAGCTGGTATCCATGTTTCTAACGTAATGGTTGTTGACCCAGAAACTAAAACAGCTACTCGTATCAAAAAAGTTGAAGGCAAAGACGGTAAATTCGTTCGCGCTACAGTTAAATCTGGTACAGTACTTAAATAATCAGGAAAGGAGGAGCTAAATAAATGTCTCGTTTATTTGAACAATACAACTCTGAAATTAAAAAGAGTTTGCAAGAAAAATTCCAATACGGCAACGTTATGGAAATCCCTAAATTGGAAAAAATCGTTATCAACATCGGCGTTGGTGATGCAGTAGGCAATGCAAAAGCATTGGAAGCAGCAGTTAATGATTTGACTATCATTGCTGGTCAAAAACCTGTAATCACAAAAGCTAAAAAATCCATTGCGAACTTCAAAGTTCGTGAAGGTATGGCGTTGGGTACAAAAGTTACTCTTCGTGGCGAACGCATGTATGAATTCCTCGACAAATTGATCAATGCGGCATTACCTCGTGTACGTGACTTCCGCGGTATCAGCGCAACAGCATTTGATGGCCGTGGTAACTACGCTTTGGGTCTTAAAGAACAGCTCATCTTCCCTGAGATCGAATATGATCAAGTAGAACGTGTTACTGGTATGGATATCATCGTAGTAACAACTGCTAAAACAGATGAAGAAGCTCGTGAATTGTTGACTCAATTCGGTATGCCTTTTGAAAAATAATAGGAGGAACATATAGATGGCTAAAAAATCTATGATTGAACGCGAAAAGAAACGCGCTAAAATCGTTGAAAAATATGCAGCTAAACGTGCAGCGTTAAAAGCAGCAGGTGATTATGAAGGCTTGTCCAAATTACCAGCAAATGCATCCCCAACACGCTTACACAACCGTTGCAACTTAACTGGTCGTCCTCACGGCTATATGCGCAAATTCGGTATCAGCCGTATTGCGTTCCGTGAATTGGCGTACAAAGGACAAATTCCTGGTGTTAAAAAAGCCAGCTGGTAATATTAGACGAGAGGAGGTTTTTAGATTATGGTAATGACCGATCCTATCGCGGATATGCTTACGCGCATCCGTAATGCAAATGCTGCACTTCATGAAACGGTAAACATTCCTGCATCTAGAATGAAAGCAGCTGTTCTTGACATCCTTTTACAAGAAGGTTTCGTAAAGAACGTAGAAAAAGAAGAAAACACTTTAAAAGTAACTTTGAAATATGGTTCCAATAACGAAAAAGTTATTACAGGAATTAAACGTATTTCCAAACCTGGTTTACGTGTTTACGCGAAAAAGGAAGAACTTCCTCGTGTACTTGGTGGTTTGGGTATCGCAGTTATTTCTACATCCAAAGGCGTTATGAGCGACAAACAAGCTCGTAAAGAAGGTCTTGGTGGCGAAGTAATCGCATACGTTTGGTAATAGTAGCAATAGGAGGTAGAAATAATGTCACGTATCGGTAGAATGCCTATCGAGATCCCTGCAGGCGTTACTGTTACATATGATAACCATCATATGAACGTAAAAGGTCCTAAAGGTGAATTATCTCGCGATTTGCATCCAGATATGAATATCACTGTTGAAGGTAACACAATTACAGTAGCTCGTCCTTCCGACAATAAAGCTCATCGTTCCCTTCACGGTTTGACTCGCGCTCTTGTTGCTAATATGGTAACAGGCGTATCTGAAGGATTCACAAAAACTCTTGAAATCAACGGTGTTGGTTACAGAGCGGCTAAACAAGGCAATAAATTAGCTCTTACACTTGGCTTCTCTCATCCAGTAGAAATGGAAGCTCCAGCTGGTATTACAATTGAAGTTCCAGCTCCTAACAAAATCGTTGTTTCTGGTGCAGACAAAGAAGTTGTAGGCGCAGTAGCAGCTGATATCCGTAAATGGAGAAAACCAGAACCTTATAAAGGTAAAGGTATCCGCTATGAAGGCGAAGTTGTTCGTCGTAAAGCTGGTAAAGCTGGTGCAAAAGGTAAATAGTAATATCATCTATATGAATGAAAGGAGTGAATATCTTGCCTCGTAAATCTAGTAGAAACATCGCTCGAGCAAAACGTCATCTTCGTATTCGCCGTCACATCTCTGGTACGGCAACTTGCCCACGTTTGAACGTATTCCGTTCTTTAGGCAACATCTATGCTCAAGTTATCGATGACGTAGCAGGTACAACTTTGGTTGCTGCTAGCTCTTTAGATAAAGATTTGAACTTATCCTATGGTGGTAACGTAGCTGCTGCTAAAGCTGTTGGTGAAGCAGTTGCTAAAAAAGCTATCGCTAAAGGTATTGACACAGTAGTGTTTGACCGTGGTGGTTACATTTACCACGGCCGCGTAGCAGCCCTTGCAGAAGGTGCTCGTGAAGCAGGCTTAAAATTCTAAGAAGGAGGAACTATAGACATGGCGAGAATTGACTACACCAGTCTTGATCTTAAAGAAAGAGTAGTATTCATCAACCGCGTAGCCAAAGTAGTTAAAGGCGGTCGTCGTTTTTCCTTCAGCGCTCTTGTAGTTGTTGGTGATGGCAACGGTTATGTAGGCGTTGGCTTAGGTAAAGCAGCGGAAGTACCAGAAGCAATTCGCAAAGGTATTGATGATGCTAAGAAAAATATTGTAAACGTAGCAATTAAAAATGGTACAATCCCTCACAGCGTAACAGGCGTATTCGGCGCAGGCCGCGTATTCTTGAAACCAGCTGCTGAAGGTACTGGCGTTATCGCTGGTGGCCCTGTTCGTGCCGTATTGGAATTAGTAGGTGTTCGTAACATCTTGACTAAATCTTTGGGCTCTTCTAACCCTAACAATATGGTTCGCGCTACAATCGAAGGTTTGAAAGATTTGAAACGCGCAAGCGAAGTTGCAGAACTTCGTGGTAAAACCGTTGAAGAAATTTATAACGCGTAATAAGGAGACAAGAAATGGCACAAGTTAAAGTAACATTAACAAGAAGCTTAATCGGTCGTCCTGAAGATCAACGCGCGACAGTTAAAGCTTTGGGCTTGAAAAAAACTAATTCTCAAGTTGTAAAAGAAGTAACACCTCAAATCGAAGGTATGCTTCACAAAGTTAGACATTTAGTAAAAGTTGAAGAAGTTTAATACTGATAAGGAGGTGCACTGAATGAAACTTCATGAATTACAACCAGCTGCTGGTTCCAAAAAAGCTCGTACTCGTGTAGGCCGTGGTTTAGGTTCTGGCTTGGGTAAAACATCTGGTCGTGGTCAAAAAGGTCAAAACTCCCGTTCTGGCGGTGGCGTTCGCTCCGGTTTTGAAGGCGGCCAAATGCCTCTTTATCGTCGTTTACCAAAACGTGGTTTCAACAACGTTTTTGCTAAACAATATGCTGAAGTTAACGTAGAACAATTGAACCGTTTTGAAGACGGTGCAACAGTTGATCCAGTAGCTCTTATTGAAGCTGGCATTTTGAAAAATGTACGCGATGGCATTCGTATTTTAGGTAACGGTACATTGGAAACTAAAAACTTAACTGTTATCGCTAATGGCTTCACTAAATCTGCTGAAGAAAAAATTACAGCAGCAGGCGGAAAAGTAGAGGTGATCTAGGGTGCTAGATAGCCTCTCGAACATCTTTAAGATTACCGAACTACGTAATAAGATTCTTTACACATTAATGATGTTTGCCATCTTTAGGGCTGGTATTCACATTCCTGTTCCAGGTGTTGATGCATCTGTTATCGAATCCTTGTTTACATCCGGTAACCTATTCGGTCTATTAGACTTGTTTGCTGGTGGTGCGCTTAGTAAGTTCTCTATCTTTGCGATGAGTATTACACCTTACATCAATGCTTCTATCATCATGCAACTGCTTCAGTCTGTAGTTCCTCAGTTTGAAGCATGGAGTAAAGATGGTGAAGACGGGCGTAAGAAAATAGCGAAGGTAACTCGTTATGGCACCGTAGTTCTCGGCTTTGTACAAGCCGCAGGCATGGCATTTGCTCTTAGAGCAAACAACGCTTTGGTAAATAATGATTTCCTTAGTGTATTCGTTGTGGCCATCATTCTAACAGCAGGCACATGCTTGCTGATGTGGATTGGTGAACAAATCACAGCATATGGTATAGGTAATGGTATTTCCTTGATCATCTTTGCTGGTATCGTAGCTCGATTACCTGATGGTTTAGAAACTATTTATCAATATATCCAAAACGGAACAATCAATATGTTCCAAGCATTCTTATTTGCTGTAATTGCTCTTGCGATGATCGCTGTCGTAGTTGCAGTTACACAAGGCCAACGTCGTATTCCGATTCAATATGCTAAACGCGTAGTAGGTCGTAAAATGTACGGTGGTCACTCTACATTCTTGCCGTTGAAAGTCAATCAGGCAGGTGTAATCCCAATTATCTTTGCGTCATCTGTGTTGATGTTCCCTGTGACGATTGCGCAATTTATTGACAATGAATATGTTCATAAAGCCGCGGATCTCTTTACATGGGGTACGCCGTTACAAACGGCATTGTATGCATTATTGATTTTTATCTTTACGTATTTCTATACTGCAATCTCTATCAACATTACAGATATGGCAGATAATATGAAAAAATACGGTGGTTTTATCCCAGGTATTCGTGCGGGTAAACCAACTGCTGATTATGTGGATAACGTGATGACCAAGATCACTTTGGCTGGCGCTGTATTCTTAGCTGTCGTTGCTATTATACCTAATTTCCTCGGTAGCATTACCGGCGTCCAAGGCGTATACTTTGGTGGTACGGCTCTCCTAATCGTTGTAGGTGTAGCGCTTGATACAATGCAACAAGTTGAGTCGCTCATGGTAACACGCCACTATAAAGGCTTTGTGAAATAGGAGGGAAACAATATGTATATTCTATTAATGGGACCTCCTGGTGCTGGTAAAGGCACTCAGGCAGCTCGACTTATTGAAAAATACGGTATTCCCCAAATTTCAACAGGTGATATGTTCCGCGCTGCGATTAAGAACGAAACACCTCTTGGAGTTGAGGCTAAGAAATATATCGATGCTGGTCAATTGGTACCAGACAGTGTAACTGTTGGTATCGTACGTGATCGCTTGGTGAAAGATGACTGCAAATCTGGATTTATTCTTGATGGATTCCCAAGAACTACAGCGCAAGCTGTATCCTTGGATGCAATCCTTAAAGAATTAGGAATTTCTTTGGACGCTGTACTTAACTTAAACGTTCCTTCCGAGGAATTAGTTAAACGTATTAGCGAACGAGCTGTTCTAGAAAATCGTGCTGATGATAACCCTGAAACAGTACAGAAACGTCTAGCTGTGTACGAAGAATCTACTAAACCTTTAATCGACTACTATCGCAATAGCGGTTTATATGAAGAAATTAATGGTTTACAAGATGTAGACGCAGTATTTGCTGACATCATTAAGGCTTTGGAGAAATAATCCATGATTATTTTGAAATCGCCCCATGAAATTGAATGTATCCGCAAGGCAAGTAAGCTTACAGCAGACACGTTGTCCTTGTTAGTAGAAAAGGCTAAACCTGGCATCACGACGCTTGAGTTAGATACAATTGCCGAAGAATATATTCGCAGCCACGGTGGTATACCAAGTTGTAAAGGGTACTATGGATTCCCTGCTACAATCTGTGCTTCTATCAATGATGAAGTTGTTCATGGTATTCCGAGCGCTAAGCGTAAGCTTAAAAACGGTGATGTCCTCAGTATTGATCTTGTATCAGCTATTGATGGATATCACGGCGATTCGGCTGTGACGATTCCTATCGGTCACGTCAAACCTGATGTGATGAAATTGTTAAAAGTTACAGAAGAAAGTCTGTTCAAGGGAATTGAACAAGTGAAAGTTGGCAACCGTATCGGTGCTATCGGTCATGCTGTTCAAACGTATTGCGAGAAACATGGTTACGGTGTCGTTCGCGACTTCGTAGGTCATGGTTTAGGCCGCGAAATGCATGAAGATCCACAAATACCAAACTATGGTAGTCCTGACCAAGGACCTCTTATGAAACCTGGTATGGTATTGTGTATCGAACCGATGATTACTCTAGGTACGCATCGTGTTCGTGTATTAGGGGATGACTGGACAGCAGTTACCATAGATGGTAAACCTGCTGCTCATTTCGAACATACAGTGGTTGTTACAGAAAACGGCCCTGAAATATTAACCATGCGTGATGAACCGCGGTTAATTAAATAAAACAGGTAACCGGAGGAAAAGATATGTCAAAAGAAGACGTTATTGAGGTGGAAGGTACGGTAGTTGAGGCTTTACCGAATGCCATGTTCCAAGTTGAATTGGAAAATGGTCATATCGTATTGGCTCATGTGTCAGGTAAAATGCGTATGAATTTTATCCGTATTCTTCCTGGTGATAAAGTTACTATGGAACTGACACCGTATGACTTAAATCGTGGTCGCATCACCTATCGCTTCAAATAAGCATAGGGTCCACAAAGGAGGTACTAATGAAGGTTCAACCATCAGTTAAAAAGATATGCGAAAAATGTAAAATCATTAAACGCAAAGGCCGTGTAATGGTTATTTGCGAAAATCCAAAACATAAACAAAAACAAGGATAATCTGATAGGAGGTGGATGATTAGATGGCACGTATCGCCGGTGTAGATTTACCTCGTGATAAACGAGTGGAAATTGGTTTAACTTATATTTATGGTATTGGTCCAACTTTAGCATCTGAAATCATTGCTAAAACTGGCATCAATCCTGACACACGTGTTCGTGATCTTTCTGAAGATGAAGTAGCGAAAATCCGTGAATTGTTAGATGCTGATTACAAAGTTGAAGGTGACCTTCGTCGTGAAGAAGCACTTAACATTAAACGCTTAATTGAAATCAACTCCTATCGAGGCAAACGTCATCGTATGGGTTTACCACTTCGTGGTCAACGTACTAAAACGAATGCACGTACTCGCAAAGGTCCTAGAAAAGCAATTGCTGGTAAAAAGAAATAAGATAAAGGAGGGATAAAGCGTGGCTAAAAAAGTTGTTAGAACTAAAAGAAAAGAAAAGAAACATATTGAATCCGGTGCGGCTCATATTCGTTCTACATTCAATAACACTATCGTAACTTTGACAGATACAAACGGTAACGCGTTGTCTTGGGCTTCCGCTGGTGGCTTGGGCTTCCGTGGTTCCCGTAAATCCACTCCATTCGCTGCTCAAATGGCTGCTGAACAAGCTGCTAAAGCTGCAATGGAACATGGTCTTCGCACTGTTGAAGTATTCGTAAAAGGTCCTGGATCCGGCCGTGAAGCTGCAATCCGTGCTTTACAAGCTGCAGGTCTTGAAGTTACTTCCATTAAAGACGTAACTCCAATTCCTCACAATGGTTGTCGCCCTCCAAAACGCCGTCGTGTATAATTTGTAGCGGCCGATTTGATACGGTGCTATAATTAAACTATGAACGTGTGTTGTATAGGAGGATGTTCCTGATGAGCGAAGAAAAGAAACTTAAAATCGAGAAAGTGGACATCGCCGAAGGCGGTCGCTATGGTAAGTTCGTATGTGAACCATTAGACCGTGGCTATGGTATCACTCTCGGTAATAGCTTACGCAGAATTTTGCTTTCATCCTTGGATGGGGCAGCTATCACCTCTATCAAAATTGATGGAGTTCTTCATGAGTTCTCTACTATTCCTGGTATTCGCGAAGACGTTACGGATATCATCCTTAACTTAAAGCAATTGTGCATCAAAGTTGAAGAAGATGTTCAATTACCTTTGGAAGTTCATTTCGACTTCCAAAAGGACGGCGTATTGACAGCTGCTGACTTAGCTGAGCAATTCCCACCAGAAGTAGAAGTATTGAATCCTGAACTAGTGATTGCGACAATGGATGAGACAGCTCATCTCGTAATGGACGTAGTAATCGAACGTGGCAAAGGTTACGTTCCTTCCACGAAGAATAAAAAAGATACAGATGTAATCGGTTGTATTCCAATCGATTCCATCTTCTCTCCAATTCTTCGTGCCAAATACGAAGTGAGTGATGTTCGTGTAGGCAATGAAATGGACTTTGACAAACTTACATTAGAAGTTTGGACTGATGGTTCCATTACTGCTGCTGATGCAGTAGCAAAATCTGCTGCCATTATGATTGGTTATTTAGGGAACTTCACTAAATTAGCGCACTCTGCAGATGTTGTAGATGTAAACACAGGTGAAGGCGGTATTGTTGTTGATCCAGTAGGTTCCGATAATGAAGAACCAGCTGTAGATGACGGCCCAGCAAAGATTTCCATCGATGAGTTGGAACTCTCTGTTCGTGCTTATAACTGCTTGAAACGTGCTGGCATTAATACAATTGCAGATTTGCTAGACAAAACCATTGATGACTTAGGAAAAGTTCGCAATTTAGGCAAAAAATCCATCGATGAAATTGAGGAAAAACTCAACAATCATCCAGGTGGTTTTCAACTTAAACAAAAAGGCGAATAAGGAGGAAGACGAATGTACAGAAAATTAGGCCGCGACAGCTCCGCTCGTAAAGCGTTGTTCCGTAGCATGTTAACATCTTTCTTCCAATATGAGCGTATTGAAACTACAGAAGCTAAAGCGAAAGAACTTCGCTCTTTAGCTGATCAAATGGTAACTTTGGCTAAACGTGGTGATCTTCATGCACGTCGCCAAGTTCTTGCATACCTCATGGATGAAAGCGTAGTAAAAAAATTGTTTGATACAATTGCTCCAAAATATGCAGACCGTCAAGGTGGTTACACTCGTGTAATCAAAACTGGTCTTCGCAAAGGTGACGCTGCACCTTTGGCTATTATCGAGTTAGTTTAATCAAACTCATACGGTGTTGTAACTTATGTTGCAGCACCGTTTTTTTATTGTCAATTTTATGGTACAATCGATTAGTATAATATCGTAATATGTTAGCAGTTATCGTAATATTGAATATGTATTGTTAACCGTAAAGGGGTTTACTTTCATAGAAACGAAATTGACTAGAAAGATATGAGGTTATCCATGAATGAAAAAGACATTATGATTGAGGTCAATCATATGAGTCATATTTATAGTGATGAAAATGGCAATGATGTACATGCACTAAATGATGTGAGTTTATCCATCAAGCGCGGTGAGTTTGTTTGTATTATCGGTACTAATGGTAGTGGTAAAAGTACACTAGCCAAGCATTTCAACGTGTTATTACAACCTAGCGAAGGTTATATCAATGTATGTGGCTATGATACGCGTGATGAAGAACATATTTGGGATATACGCCAACATGTAGGTATGGTGTTCCAAAATCCGGATAACCAAATTGTGGCAGCTGTCGTAGAAGAAGATGTTGCCTTTGGTCCAGAAAATCTTGGAATTCCTAGTGCTGAAATTAGAAAACGTGTCGATGCAGCATTAGAGGCTGTTAATATGACTGAATATAGAGAGCATGGTCCTCATTTGTTGTCTGGTGGTCAAAAGCAACGTATTGCTATTGCTGGCGTACTTGCCATGAAACCGGATTGTATCGTTCTTGACGAACCAACGGCAATGCTTGATCCAAAAGGTCGTCGTGAGGTATTAGAGACAGTTCATAAACTCAATAAAGATGAAGGTATCACTATCGTGTACATTACACACTTTATGGAGGAAGCTGTCACAGCGGATCGTGTAGTAGTTATGAAAAATGGTGTGAAATTACATGATGGCACTCCTCGTGAAATCTTCAGTCATGTAGATACCTTAAAAGGTCTTGGCCTTGATGTTCCAGTGGCGTCTGAAATTGCTTTTAAATTAAATGAAAAAGGTTATGAGATCGGTAAAAGCATCATCAATAATGAAGAATTAGCAGTAGGTCTTAAACATTCTAAATTAGCTGACCAACTACTAGATAATCATAATGTAGGTGCTAAAACTATTAGCTCTCCTACCAATGAAGATGTAAATGCAGCAAGAGGGGAGGGCACACACTAATGGCAATTGTATTAGATAATATTACTTATACCTATGGTGTAGGTACTCCATTTGAAAAGACAGCCCTTCACGGTGTATCTCTTACTGTTGAAAACGGTGAGTTTTTAGGCATCATTGGTCATACCGGCTCTGGTAAATCTACCTTTGTGCAACATTTAAATGGCTTATTACACCCTACAACAGGAACGGTTACTGTTAATGGCGTAGATATTAGTGCTTCTACAGAGGAAGCTAAAAAGATGCGCCATAAGGTAGGCATGGTTTTTCAATATCCAGAACATCAGTTATTTGAAGAAACTATTGCCGAAGATATTGCCTTTGGCCCTAAAAACTTAGGCCTCAGTGCTGATGAAGTAGATGAACGGGTACGGGAGGCAATGAAATTTGTAGGTCTTGATTACGACACCTACGCGGAGCGCTCTCCATTTCACCTATCTGGTGGACAAATGCGCCGTGTTGCCATCGCTGGTGTAGTGGCTATGGATCCAGATTTCCTAGTTCTTGATGAGCCATCTGCAGGCCTTGACCCATTTGGTCGTGAAGAAATCTTTGAAGAAATCATTCGACTTCATAAAGAAAAGGGCATTACTGTAATCCTTGTATCACATAACATGGAGGATATTTCTCGCATGGCATCTCGCCTCGTGGTACTCGATAAAGGTCGTATCGTTCTCGATGGACAACCGATGGATATCTTTAATAATCATCGAGATGCATTGCAAGCTGTTGGCGTAGATGTACCGCCCGTGTCTGTAACCATGGAATATTTGCGTGAACAAGGATTAGATGTATCTAATCGTGTATTATCCGTGGATGATGCAGTACAAGCCATTCTAGAAGGAGGTAGCCATGTTAAATAACATTACTATTGGGCAATACTTCCCAGGAAACTCCTTCTTGCATCGCATGGATCCTCGTGCCAAGATTATTGCTACAACTATCTTTGTGGTAGCTATCTTCCTAGCAAATTCTCCTCTTGCGTATGGTTTGGTAGGGGCATTTACCATCTTTGCTATGTTGTTATCAAGATTGCCATTACGCTTGATGTGGTCAGCTATTAAACCACTTTGGATTATCATTGTATTTACTATGGGTATTCATATCTTTACGACCCCAGGTAATTCACTTTTCCAATGGGGCATTATTAATATTACAGATCAAGGCTTAACTATGGGTCTACAAATGGCGGCACGATTAATCTTTTTAATCTTGTTCTCCTCCCTATTGACCTATACGACATCGCCAATTCGTTTGACTGATGGTATTGAGCATTTGCTAAACCCATTCCGTTGTATTGGCGTACCTGCTCATGAATTGGCTATGATGATGACCATTGCATTGCGTTTCATTCCTACTTTATTGGATGAAACAGATCGTATTATGAAAGCTCAATCTGCTCGTGGTGCAGACTTTGTAACAGGGTCTATCATTCAACGGGCAAAAAATATGGTACCTTTATTGGTTCCTTTATTTATCAGTGCATTTAGACGTGCTGATGAACTGGCTATTGCTATGGAAGCGCGTTGCTATCGAGGTGGCGTAAACCGTACGCGTATGAAGGAACTACAAGTTACTTATGTTGATTATATTGGCGTCGGTGCTGTCATTTTGATTACCATTGTACTCATTGCATTGTGGTGGTTAGGTCTATGAGAAATATACGAATCATAGTTTCTTATGATGGCACCGATTTGGCAGGCTATCAGAAGCAACCTGATGATAAGGGCTTAACGGTACAAGGTTGCTTAGAATATGGATTGTCCAAAATTTGTAATGAACCTATACAAATCTATGGAGCTTCTAGAACAGATGCAGGGGTACATGCAAAGTTTCAAGTATGTACGTTCCAAACATCTGGATCTATACCAGCAGAAAATATTCCTCGTGCTATGATTGCACATATTCCAAAGGATATCGTTGTTCTTGAAGCTGTGGAAATTCCACTCGATTGGAAGCCACGATGGAATATATATGGTAAAGAATATGTATATACCATTCATAATCAGCTCATTGCCAATCCTTTGACAAAACGATACCATTGGCATGTTAAGAAGCCTCTTAATATCGACCTCATGCAAGCTGCAGGCAATGAATTGTTAGGCACCCATGATTTTACAACCTTAAAGGGGACGAATTCAACGCCCGCTGATCCGGTAAAAACAATTATAGGAATTCATGTAGAGGCAGAAGGCTCTCATGTTACCATTTCTGTAGTGGGAGATGGGTTCTTATACCACATGGTTCGCAATATTGCAGGGCTCCTCGTCGATGTAGGCCTTGGAAGACGCAAGGTGGAGGATATTAAGGGCTATTTAGCCGCTAAAGATCGTCGTGTTATAGGTAAAACGGCGCCAGCCCAAGGGTTATGTTTAGAGGAGATATTCTTTACGGAAGAACGTCAGCAAGAGGTGTTACAGAATAAATATTCTATATAATTTTGTATAGACTGCATTCTCTTAGAATTTATTTAAAACGATAACTATTAATACTAAAAGGATACTACATAGCATGTAGTATCCTTTTTTCTTATAATTTTTAGTTATAATGCCTTAATTTATACCTATTATTATGTGAAATGATACATTGTAAACCCAATATATACATGATACAATGACGATATGGACAGGTTCGTACTATAAAACATTAACATAGTAAGGTAGACTCTTGTCAGCAGTGTAATTTTTATCCTAAGGAGGGTGAATCTCTTGCAAAAACGTAAAGATTTTATCTGGAAAATGGGCGGCCAACAAGGTGAAGGTATCGAGAGTTGTGGCGAAATTATGGCGACAATCCTCGCTAAAGAAGGTTATTCCTTGTATAGCCAACGTTTATTTGCATCTCGTATCAAAGGTGGTCATACTACATTCGCATTGCGCGTTGCATTAGAACAAGTTATGTCCATTGGTGAAGGCGTAGACTTCTTGCTTTCTCTTGATCAAGAAACAGTTGATATGCATGGTTCTGAAGTTCGTGAGGGCGGTTACATCATCTGTGACAGCAAAGTAAATCCTGACTTCTCTAAATTTGAAGGTACAAAGGTTAATTGCTTGTCCTTGCCAATCTCTGAAACCGCAATGAAACAAGGTTCCTTGTTGATGCGTAATATCGTAGCACTTGGTATGTCTGTAGCACTTCTTGGTTTTGATACTAAGATGTTTAAAGATGCGATTGCTGCTAAATTTGCGAAAAAATCCCAAGAAATCGTGGATAAAAACTTAGCTGCCTTTGACGATGGTCATAGCCTTGTAATGGAAAAATTGGGCGATGTGGAAATCGATACATTGCCAGCTCCTGGTAAGAAAGATCAAATGTTCTTATTGGGTAATGAAGCATGTGCTTTAGGTGCTATTGCTGCGGGTTCCCGTTTCATGGCATCTTATCCTATTACTCCAGCATCTGAAGTAATGGAATATATGATTAAAAATATGGATAAATTGGGTGCTACTATCGTTCAAACAGAGGATGAAATCGCAGCATGCATGACAGCTATGGGTGGTGTATACGCAGGTGTTCGTGGCTTCACATGTACTTCTGGCCCGGGTCTTTCCTTGATGGCTGAATCCTTATCCATGGCTTCCATGGCTGAATTACCAATGGTTGTTATCGACGTTCAACGTTCTGGCCCATCCACAGGTATGGCTACAAAGGTTGAACAATCCGATATTGCTGCGGCTTGCTACAATGCACATGGCGATTATTCTGGTATCGTTATTTCTCCAACATCTATTGAAGAATGCTTCTATGAAATTCAAAAAGCTTTCAACTTGGCAGAAATGTACCAATGTCCAGTTATCTTCATGCCGGATTTACAACAAGGTTTGAATAAACAATCCGTTCCTTCCTTCGATTTGAACCGTGTACCTATTAACCGCGGTAAAATGATGAAAGAAGCTGACCTTCCTGAATTGGAACAACCTAAGTACTTCAAACGCTTTGAATTGACTGAAGATGGTATTTCTCCTCGTACAATTCCTGGTATGAAAAATGGTCTATTCCTTTCCACTGGTTTAGAACATAATGAAGAAGGTAAACCGGCAGAAGCTCCTACAATGCACGTAGCGCAAACTGATAAACGTTTCCGCAAATTGGAAACTGTAGCTGATAACTACGAACCATTCTTGAATAACGCTAAATACGACGAAGCAGATGTACTCGTTGTTGGTATGGCTTCTAGCCGTGGCGCTATCGAAGAAGCTGTTGCTGAATTCGATCAAGAAGGTGTTAAAGTTAACCACTTGCAATTGCGCTTGATTAAACCATTCCCAGCAAAACAATTACAACCATTCATGGATGCTGCGAAAAAAGTGGTTATCGTAGAGCACAATGCAACAGGTCAATTGACTAACTTGTTTAAAATCAACATGCATAAGAAATCTAAAATTTCTAGCTGCTTAAAATACGATGGTAATCCATTCACAAAAAGTTATGTGAAAAATGCGATTAAGGAGGTCCTATAATATGACAACAGCTAAAGATTACAGAAACGATATTCGTCCTAACTGGTGTCCAGGCTGTGGCCATTATGGGGTTCAAGCAGCGATTACTGACGCTGTAGTAGCGAAAAATATTCCACCAGAAAAATTAGCAGTAATTTCCGGTATCGGTTGCTCTAGCCGTATCGGTGGTTATTTCTACGCATATGGTGCTCATACAACTCATGGTCGTGCGCTTCCTTACGCACAAGGCGTTAAACTTGCTAACCAAGACTTAGAAGTTATCGCATTCTCCGGTGACGGTGATGCGTTCGCTATCGGTATGGGTCACACTATCCATGCTTTTAAACGTAATGTAAATATGACATACGTCGTAATGGATAACCATGTATATGGTTTGACTAAAGGTCAAGCATCCCCTCGTTCCGACATCGGTTTTGTTACAAAAACAACTCCTCGTGGGGCGTTCGAGTCTCCATTGTCTATCTGTGAAACTGCGATTGCAGCAGGTGCTACATTCGTAGCTCAAAGCTACATGATCAACCGTGAAGAACTTGTTGATTTGATTCAAAAGGCTATGGACCATGATGGCTTCTCCTTCATCAACGTATTTAGCCCATGTGTTACATACAACAAACGCAACAGCTATGACTGGTTCAAAGAACACTTAGTAGCATTGCCTGAAGGCTATGATCCAACAGATCGTGCAGCAGCACTTAAAACTTTGGGCGATACAGATGGTTTGGTTACTGGTCTTATTTACCAAAATACATCTAAACCTTCCTTCGAAAAATCCTTGGCAGCAGCAAATGGTGGTCCACATCCTCGTCCATTAACTGAAGATGTTGTAAAACCAGATCAAGCGCTATTTGATAGCCTTTGCAATCAATTTAAATAATCTTATCTAAATTGAATTATGTATAATCTGAATCCCTCTTTACTGAATGTCCAGTAAAGAGGGGTTTTTACATTATGATATTATGAATAGTATGATTACTTTAGAGTGTTGTGAATGATATGGTTATTTTATAGTGGTATGAATCGTATTATTACTTTACGGAGGTTTTCTTAATTGATATACTAATTTATAATTTAGGATATTTATAATTAAGTAAAAATTGAACGCTTATAAGTATAAGAGGCTATTATTTCAGAATATGAGGCATAATGGAAACGTATAGAAGTATCATTTACTATGCGATTCATTAAGGAGAGGGAATGAGTAACGTGTCGAATGAATATAATGAAGCATTACTAGAGCCACTTAAGTATTATCGGGAAGAGTTAAAGGACGCGTTTCAACAAGTAACCGAAGAATACTTTCAACAACTAGTAGATCAATCAAAGATTGATATAGATAACAACAAAGTATTAATAGATAAGTATACTGTTGTATCAGAAAATCGCGATCAATCAAACACATCCTATAAACGATTTGGCCTTATCAAAAAGGTTGATATTGTTATTGGTATAGGTGCCATTATTTATGGTATTTATCAGTTTTCACAAGAGTATATTGATATTGTAGCGATTATTGTTTCTATACTTATATTAGTTCTATGTGTAGGGCTTTACCTATATTGGATTAAGCCTAATAGTAAAAGCCTTGAAGAAAAACTTAATGATTTAGATGCTACATTAGCTAAAATGCGTCAAGAAGGCTATGAGATGATGGCCCCTTTAAACAATCTATTTCATAGTGAAATGACTGTAGAACTTATAAAAAAGGCGATTCCTTTTATTCATATGGATTCTAACTTTAATATTGAACGATATGAACAGCTCGTTAAAGATTATGGATTCTTAGAAAAAGGTGATGTAAATCATTCCACCTTAGATATTGCTTCTGGTGATATTTTAGGAAACCCCTTTGTTTTTCTGAAGCGCATAATTCACTGGATGGATGATTATACGTATGAAGCACCTTAAATGTTACGTATACAGAAGAGTATGTTGATTCTAATGGGAATCTAAAAACTCGTGATGTTAACGAAACATTACGGGCCGTTATAAGACAACCTGGTCCTTATTATGCCAATAAAGTATCTTTAGTGTATGGTAATCATGCAGCACCTAACCTAACATTCCATAGGAAGCCACCGGAAAAAGGATTCTTTAATTTCGGTGGCGCTAAGAGTAAGATAGCAAAAGGTATTGCTAGTCTTAGACAGAAGAGTCAGGATTCATTGGAGAATGGTGGAGGCTTCCAAGCTTTAGCCAATGAAGAGTTTGATGCACAATTTAATGCATTAGATCGCAACAATGAGGTTGAGTTCCGCGTACTATTTACGGCATTAGCACAAAACAACTATAAGGATATTTTTGAAAACTCTCCATATGGAGATGATTTTATATTTAATAAAGAGTGTAAAATTAATGAGATTAAAGCTGACAATTCTCAAAATTGGGACTTTGATACATCACCATCTCAGTATTATGATTTTTCATTCCAAAAGATTAAAGAGAAGTTCATTAATTACAACTGCAGTTACTTTGATCACATGTATTTCTCATTCCTACCAATTTTAGCGATTCCTGTGTATCAACAAATGGCTTCTAATGATTATATTTATGGCAAGTCTTATAATTTCAAATACAATGATTACATTACAGAAATGCTAGCAAATAAAATGGGACTTAATTTATTTGTTCCTCCTGATGCGGCTCAGCGAAATAATGTAAAAACAATTCTTAAGACTAGCCACCATAAAAATGAAGGTGACTCTGAGGTAATTAAGGTAGATGCCTATTCTTATAGGGCCATCGAACACGTAGATCAAGTACCTGTACGAGCTGGTAATGGTAGAACCTATTATGTTCCAGTCCGCTGGGACGAGTATGTTCCTGTTACAAAACAAGAATTGATAGAGGTTTCAGAAATTAAATCTGCTGGAGAGGATTTTAATCATATTAAAGGTCTAGATCAGTATCAAAAATCTGACAATAATAGAGATAGGTCTTTTGCATACGATCACTTTATGGCAGGTAAACTATATCGACAAAATCAGTCTCTCGACGATTTATTAAATACTATTTACAAAGAATTTGGAGGTACCCAAAATGGCTAACCAACTCGACGAAATGAATCCGGAAATTATGTCTGAAGGCAGAGATGTGCATGTTATCGCTAAGGTAATCCCTGTTGAAACTAGTGGCTTTGAAAAACTTCTTCCAACGATCCTTATGGCAGTTGGTGTTATCGGTATCGTTTTAGGCATAGTTATAGACAAGTATCTAGTATCTATTATTGGCGCCATTGTATTGATTTATCCATGGTGGCGATTAAAACAAATTAGCTCAGAGTTTAATATGATGGAACAAAGAATTCAAAATGCTGCATCCGAAATTGATAACTATATGGAGCAACGTGTTGTGATTCTTTCTAATGCGGCTAAACTTGTGGAAAAATCTATTGAAGTTGATAAGGATATCCTTGTAGACATTGCTAAGTATAGAAGTGGTAATTTTTCTGAAGCATCTAGAAGTGATGTGAATGCACAACTTAACAAGGCTACAAGAGCTCTCAACGTAGCTATAGAAAATTATCCAGAATTACAAAGCCAAGATACAATTCGTGATGCAATGCAACAAAATTCTTACTTACAAAAAGAAATTACTGCAGCTAGAACGTTGTATAATGATGCTGTAAATACTTGGAATAGAGAAATCTTTGAATTCCCATTTAAAAAGATTGTAGCGGCCAAAGAAGGTAGAACTACAAGAATTCCATTTATTGCAGATCAAGAAACTAAAGAAAAAGCTAAGGGCGTTTTCTTTTAAGGGATAGGCAATTGGACGTTAGTATATGAAGGGCATACTATAAAATCTGACATTAGTATATAAGGGGATACTATGAAGTCTTATGAAAAAGGGATTAGCTTGTCCATCTGGACTTTGAGTTGGCCTATATTTATCGAAGTGTTCCTACAGCTGTTAGTAGGTAATATAGACCAAGTGATGATGAGTCACTACTCTCCTCAAGCGGTAGCAGCTGTGGCTAATGCCAATCAAATTTTAAATATCTTTATTATGCTCATCATTGTTATGAGTACAGCTACGACGATTTTGATTGCCCAGTATTTAGGGGCTAAGAATCAGTCTAAGCTATCTGAGGTATGTACGGTCAGTTTGGTGTTGAACTTTTTGTTTTCATCTGTTGCGGCCGTATTCTTTATCACCTGTCATGAATGGATTTTTACATGGCTAGGTATACCTCCCGAAACGATGAGTGATACGTCGATATATACGACCATTGTGGCCGCAGGATTACCGATTCAGGCTATGTATTATGCGCTGGTTGCCGTATTTAGAGGCCATTCATTAACGCGTGTTACTATGTATATCGCGTTAGTTATGAATGTTATCCATATCACAACTAACTATGTATTAATATTTGGTCATGGTCCCATACCAAGCCTTGGTGTACTAGGGGTATCAATTTCTACCTGGTTATCTAAGGTGGTAGGCCTCGTAATTATCGGCTATACCTTTAAGAAGTTGCTTACTTTAGAGGTGAGCTTCAAATTTTTAAAACCATTCCCGTGGCATACGGTTAAGTCTTTACTGAATATCAGTGTTCCCTCTGGTGGTGAAACCTTAAGTTATCAGTTATCTCAGACAACGATTATGAAAATGGTCAATATCCTAGGGCTAGCTGTTATTAATACAAAGGTGTATGTATCAGTTGTTGCCATGCTTTGCTATGTATATACCATAGCATTAGCAAATGCATCTCAAGTTATTGTGGGTTACCTGATGGGGGCTAAACGACAAGCTGAGGTGACAAATCGCGTATGGCATTCTATGTTGTTAGCCATTGCCATTAGTGTAGGACTGGCTACGTTCTTTTATATTACCAGTGATATTGTACTATCCATATTTACTACGGATCCAGAAATCCTATCGTTAGCACATAATGTATTACTGATTGAGATTTTTCTTGAGTTAGGTCGTGCCGTTAATATTGTTATGGTTGGCTGCTTACAAGCAGCAGGGGATATTAGAACACCGATGCTCGTAGGCATTTTTGGCATGTGGTTATGTGCTGTACCATTGTCCTATCTATTTGGAATTTACTGGGAATGGGGGCTCGTAGGCATTTGGATTGCCATGGCGGTAGATGAAATTTTACGAGGTTTATTATTTGTATATCGCTGGTATAGTGGGAAGTGGAAAAATAGACGCCTCATAGAGGCATAGTCTTATATTTACACGATTTCAATATACTTTTAGTAGTTTGTAGATATAGTTAGCCTTACATTAGAGAGTGTAAGGCTAATTATTTGTGAAAGTAGGTTTATATGAGTAAGACAGTAGGCATTATTGGCTTAGGTCTATTAGGTGGTTCGTTGGCGAAGGCTTTAAAGGCCTATACCGATTATGAGGTGGTAGGGTATGCTCGTCGCCAAGAGGTTTGTGATGCGGCCATTCAGGATGGGGTGGTAAAAGCTGCTTGGACTGAGGTAGAACTATTGATTGAAAATTCAGATATCGTTGTATTTTCATTGCCTCCAGATACAAATGCAAGACTATTTACAGAAATGGCATATCTTTTTAGACCAGGACAAGTGGTGACTGATGTATCTAGTGCAAAGGAAAACTTTGTACGAGCTGTATATGATTCTATTCCGAAAGGGACAATTTTTGTGTCTGTTCATCCTATGGCTGGCTCTGAAAAGGGTGGCTACGAAGTATCTCATAAAAACCTATTTAAAGGTATGGGTTGGATTGTACTAGAGGATAAGGCCTCTGATGTATATAGTGAAGAGGTTGCTCAAGAACTAGCTGAAATGGGACGCGCTGTAGGATCACGTATTGAATTCGTCGATATCTATGCTCACGATGCGTATTTAGCTATGGTGAGTCATATGCCACATTTATTGGCATCCATTTTAACTCAAGTTTCCGGTGGTGATGAACTAGGCGAGTTGCGCATGAAATTATCTGCAGGGGGCTTTAGAGATTGTACACGTGTTGCTGGTGGGTTACCATCTATGTGGCGTGAAATCATTTACGGTAATAGACACAATGTAATTGAAGGTCTTTCACAAATCGAATCCGAAATCAAACGGGTAAAAGAGATACTTTCACAAGAAGATGAAGGTCAAGCTTTAGAATCCTATCTTGAACGAGGAAGAGAAATCCGCGGTAAATTACCATATTTAACAGGACAAATAAAGAATAGCTAATGATAAATAATTATTAGCTAAGGCTATACATTGGTTAGCACTCATAGAGTACTAATAATGAATAATTAACATTCATTTGAGCTTGATGTATATTTATGTAGCTGAAGCAACGTGGTTTATGCAGTATAATGTATATACTAGAGTTCGTAAAGAATATACGTTTAACATATTATTTAGTTAAGGAGATACCATGAGTTTGTTACAAGAAACTTGTGACGCTATTAGAGGTCGCAGTCATGAAATTGAACAACATATAATCGATAATTGGAATGCAGGTTCGTCTGTAGAACAATATGGGCGACTTGTGAACGTGGTGGCTCAATATGGTGCGGCTACAAATCAGGAACAGTTAACGGTTCCAAAACCTTGTATGATTATTGCCTCTGCCGATCATGGCGTGGCCGATATGGGCGTAAGTGCGTACCCAAAGGAAACAACTGTAGGGATGACACAAAACTACCTAATTCCTAAGGGGGCGGGCGCAAATTCCTTAGCTAATTACTGTGGTGCTCAAATGGAAGTCATCGATATGGGCATTGATGCAGACATGAGCTGGGTACCAGGACTCCGTAGTCATAAACTTGGTATGGGCACAAAAAACTTTGTAGAAGAACCGGCCATGACACGTGAACAAGCCATTGAAGGCATTGAAACAGGTATCCGTCTTGTAAAAGAGAAAATCGACGAAGGCTTTAATGTTTTCTTAGTAGGGGAAATGGGCATTTCTAATACTACTGCAAGTGCTCTTATGACTGCTAAATTTGCAGGACTCACTGCAGAGGAAGCTACAGGGCGAGGAACTAATATTTCTGATGAGCGTCTAAAATTAAAGCAACGCATTGTGCATGATGTATTAGAAAAATATAAAAATATTCCGAAAGATGATGCAATCGGAATTTTATCCTCTGTGGGCGGCTTTGAATTTACCTGTATCGTAGGTGTTATTCTAGGTGCTGCAGCGAATAATGCACTTGTTATTATTGATGGTTTTAATACATCCGCTTGTGCATTGGTTGCTAAAACATTAGTTCCACAGGCGATGGATTATGTAATGGCATCTCATTTATCTGCTGAAAAAGCGGCTAAATCTTCTTTAGAAAATTTAGGTCTTGAAGCCTATGTTGATTTAGGGCTATGTCTCGGTGAGGCCTCTGGTGGTTCCATTCAAATGGGAATGCTAGATCTTGCCGTTCATATGTATTTGGCTGTTACAGGAGGTAAGGCATGAGAACTTTTACAATTGAACCATTACATGCACCATCCATGGAAGCATGCCGATTACGTATCGATAATTTAACAAAACCTATTTATAGCCTTGCAACATTAGAGTTAATAGCTGAGCGTTTTGCAGGCATTCTGGCAGAACCTCAACCAAATCATTTGCGATATGGCGTACTTGTGGTGGCGTCGGACCACTTGGTAGATGGTCCTCAAAATAGTCAGCATGGTAGTGAAAGCTACGCCGCTATCAAGCGTTTCAATGAAGGTAGAACGGCTACGCAGGGGGCGGCATTTAAGTTAAATGCAGACGTACATGTTGTAAATGTAGGTCTTGAGCAAGATACTAGTAATCTAGAATATATTGATCAACAAGTCATTCGTAAAGGATCTCATTTCTTTGGTGTAGAACCTGTTATTTCTGGAGATGAACTTGAGCGAGCTCTAGAGCTTGGCTTTACCTATGCTGATAAATTACACAACGATGGATTGCAAGTCGTTGCTATTGGTAATATTGGTGAACGAGCATTCCTTGATTCTCTCGTAACGACTGCAACTATCACAGGATGTGAATTTAGTGATATTCTCGTTCATACCGAATGTGGACCTACGGTAGAACAACGGGCTGCTCATATTCATTCCTTTGTAGATCGTTTTAATATCGCTGTTGATGATTGGGCTGCTTTGAGTGAAAGCGAGCGCCGTGATGCGGTATTACACTTACTTCAGGTAGCAGGGGGACTAGATATTGTATTCTTAACAGGTTTTATCTTAGGTGCCGCAAGTCACCGTATGGCCGTAGTATTTGATAATGCCGTAACAGGCGCAGCTGTATTGGCTGCAGCTACTATTGAGCCATTAGTTAAGGACTATATATTCCCATCAGCTGCCTATGAGGAACCAATTCATAAGGAACAATGTCGATTCCTTGGAATAAAACCATGTTTACACTACAATTTACAAATTGATGAAGCATTGGGTTCCACAATGGGTCTATCTATTATCGATGCATCTATGCATATGTTAAATGATATGAAAACCTTCGTTGAAGCTGAGGTTAAAGCGGCTGAAGATGGTGCCGGTAAAGGTAGACAAAAGAATAAAGAGTAATCTATATAAAAGAGGGAGTTTTAAATCCCTCTTTTTGTATGTTTTATGCTCAATTATGTAAAATTAACTGAGAATTTCATGGAAAAACCATTGACACTATATGTGTAAATTGATATTATTATAGGGCGGTCAGGACAGACTTAAATTCTTCTTGACGACAGATTGATGATTATGTTATATTAATTATCGGTTCTGTATGCGGGAATAGCTCAGCGGTAGAGCACCGCCTTGCCAAGGCGGGGGTCGCGAGTTCGAATCTCGTTTCCCGCTCCATACATTCCTCGATAGCTCAGTTGGTAGAGCAATCGGCTGTTAACCGATCGGTCGTAGGTTCGAGTCCTACTCGAGGAGCCATTCATGACTCACTAGCTCAGTTGGCAGAGCACCTGACTTTTAATCAGGGTGTCCCGCGTTCGAGTCGCGGGTGAGTCACCATTCTGGCCCGTTGGTCAAGCGGTTAAGACACCGCCCTTTCACGGCGGTATCCCGGGTTCGATTCCCGGACGGGTCACCACATATGGACGATTAGCTCAGCTGGGAGAGCGCCTGCCTTACAAGCAGGATGTCGGCAGTTCGATCCTGTCATCGTCCACCACATGCGGGAATAGCTCAGCGGTAGAGCACCGCCTTGCCAAGGCGGGGGTCGCGAGTTCGAATCTCGTTTCCCGCTCCATTAATATTCCTCGATAGCTCAGTTGGTAGAGCAATCGGCTGTTAACCGATCGGTCGTAGGTTCGAGTCCTACTCGAGGAGCCAATTTCATATGGCCCGTTGGTCAAGCGGTTAAGACACCGCCCTTTCACGGCGGTATCCCGGGTTCGATTCCCGGACGGGTCACCACATGGACGATTAGCTCAGCTGGGAGAGCGCCTGCCTTACAAGCAGGATGTCGGCAGTTCGATCCTGTCATCGTCCACCAACGTAAGCGGTTATCTTCGGATGGCCGCTTTTTGTTATATAACACAGCTTTTTGTTATATAACACAATAGCTATTCATATATATCAATAGTTATTTCTATTTGTATAAAAATAGTTATTTATTTAGAAAATATTAGTTATAAACATAAAAATAGGCATAGAAATAGACATAGAAAAAAGAGTACAACTGTAGCAGTTGTACTCTTTGTATTTAACGCGGCGCGTACATGATGATATAAACGCCCACAAGGCAGACGAGACCGCCGATGATATCATATGTGTCTGGTCGCAAACCATCGACGAGCCAACCCCATAGGATGGAAAGGGCAATAAATACGCCACCGTAGGCTGCATAAACCTTACCGAAGCTTGCTTCTGGTTGGAAGGTAGGGATAATACCGTATAAGAACAGGATGAAAGCACCAGCCAGTAAATATACAGGGCCTTTATCGTCGCGCATATAGAGCCATACTAAATAGCCGCCACCGATTTCGGCTAAACCGGCTAATATAAAGAAGAAAATAGATAAGAGCATAATAACCTCACAGTATTAATTGAAATCTATTTTCTATTGTACAACTTGTTACAGTAGAGAGCAATTATTTAATGACCAAGATGAATCGTTACTAGTGGTAAAGAAAAGAATGTTAAAAGACAAAGATATTAAAAGGTACAAATGTTAAATATAGATATTAATAGAGGATATAATAAAATTAAAAACCCGTACACGTATATGTGTACGGGTTTTGTGTCGTTCTTATAAACGAGCTGGTGATTCGCTGTGTACATAATCCATGAAGGTATGCATTGTTTCCGATTTAGAATTGTTTTTCTTAAAGGCGAAGCACACTTGTAGTTTAAATGGTTTTTCTAAAGGTATGTAGCCATCATTGATATTTAAAGAATTTAGAATTTGGCGTGCTACGATGCAGCCTGATTTATTTTTTTGACAGTAGTCGATCATTGTATATGGGTTAGATAAGCGGCTACCTCTAATGTGTAGATTTTGTTGACCGTTACCAACATAATTTTTCAATGTACGATACATAAAGTACTTAGGTGGATACATAAGTAATGGTTGTTGTTGAATTGCTTTCAAGCTAGCAACTTCCATACCATCGATGATGTTTGGTGCATAGTATACGAATTCGTCCTCGCGAAGGGCTGTAGATTCATATGCTGACATATCCTTGTTATTTGGTAAGTAGAGGAGGGCAATGTCGATACGATTTTCGCGTAAGTCGAGCATCAACTCTTCTTCTTCCATGTCATAAATGCTGACAGAGAACTCAGGATGATTTTGGAAGAAGTGCGATACGTAACCATTTAGACGAATATCACCCAAACTACGCAGTACACCGATGTTCAAAATCGGACGTTCCACCTTGCTTGCTAGGCGGATGGATTGAATAGCACGTTCTAATGTATCGAGAACTTGTTCTGCTTCTGGTAAGAATAATTCGCCTTCTGGCGTTAAACGGCTACCTCTTGTAGAACGGGAGATTAATTTCACACCAACTAAACGCTCTAATTTTTTCATTTGAGCGCTGAAAGCTGATTGTGTAATATTCATAGATTGTGCTGCTAATGTAAAGCTTCCTGTTTTATTATAAGTAATAAAACTTTGTAGCTCTTGCATTGTAGGTAACTCTTTCATGTTGTTCCCCCAATTTTGTAATAAGAATCCAATGATAACTATTACCTTACTTATTCATATTGTAGCATACTATAATTGTTTTTTCATCTAAATCTATAAAATATGATGAAGCATGCACAATCGATATAGCGTGTAGTATTATCATAAAAAAGATTAATTAAAAATTGTGATTATGCACTTATTTCAATAACTTTCACAATTATCATTAATTGACATAAGTAAATGAAAATGATATTATACATGGGTACCATTATGTGTCGGTACAAGTTTTTTATTCAACTATGAGGTGATAATTACATGGCAACGAGAAGAGAGGCTCGATTCAAACTTTGTCGTCGCTTTGGTGTGAACGTATTCGGTCACGCAAAAGCCTTGAATCGCGTCAAAAAAGACCAACGTCAGAAAAAAATGTCTGAGTATGGCACACAATTATTAGAAAAACAAAAAGTTAAAGCTTACTACAACTTGCTAGAACGCCAGTTCGTACGCTATTATGATAAAGCGAAAAAAATGCAAGGTGTTACAGGTGAAAACATGTTGATCCTTTTGGAACAACGTCTTGATAACCTTGTATATCGCATCGGCTTCGGTAACTCTATTCGTCAAGCTCGTCAAATGGTAAATCATGGCCACATCTTGGTAAACGGTCGTCGCGTAGACATTCCTTCCTTCTCCTGCAAACCAGGCGATGTAATTGAATTGCGCGAAGCATCTCGTGACAACGAAATGTTCAAAACTAACTTCCAAGAACTTCGTTCTTTCGAACTTCCTTACATTGAAAAAGACTTAGAAGGCTTCAAAGCTACATTCACTCGTCTTCCTCAACGTGAAGAACTTCCTATCGAAGTTAACGAAACACTTATCGTCGAATTGTACTCCAAATAATTTGGCGCTTATGGGAAAACCACTCAGAATTGGGTGGTTTTTTCTTTATGACATGTCACTGTTAAAGGGCTATAACAGTGTAAAAAACAATTGACATAGAACACCAAAATCTGTATACTATTTTGAGTAAGCTTTAGTCGTGTTTCCATTAGCCCCGGAAGCAAAGGACAAGCTGATTTTGGTAGAATTATGACGTTATTAGGAGGATATGCAGCATGAAAACTACATTTATGGCCAATCCGAACACAATCGAACGGAAATGGTATGTTGTTGACGCTGAAGGTAAAACTTTAGGACGCCTTGCTGCCGAAGTTGCAAAAGTTCTTCGGGGCAAAAATAAACCAACTTTCACACCACACGTAGATACTGGTGACCATGTGATCGTTGTAAACGCAGAAAAAATTCGCGTAACTGGTAAAAAATTGGAACAAAAGGAATACTTCCGTCACTCTGGTTACCCAGGTGGTTCCCGTTTCACTAAATTGTCCATGATGCTTGAAAAACAACCTGAACGTGTTGTTGAAATGGCAGTTCGTGGTATGCTTCCAAAAAATAAATTGGGTGCACAACAATACCGTAAATTAAACGTATATGCTGGTCCTGAGCATCCACATGCAGCTCAAAAACCAGAAGTATTAGAAATTTCCGTACGATAATCTAGAGGGAGGAACATATAATGGCAGTAGCACAATATTACGGCACTGGTCGTAGAAAATCTTCCGTTGCTAGAGTTCGTCTGGTACCGGGCACAGGTAAAATCACTGTTAACAAACGTGAACTTAATGAATATTTCGGTCGCCAAACTTTGGAATTGATCGTAAAACAACCTTTGAACTTGACTAACACAGTTGAACAATACGATGTAATCGCAACTGTAGCTGGTGGCGGTCCTTCCGGTCAAGCTGGTGCAATTCGTCACGGTATCTCCCGTGCGTTATTGGACGTAGATGGCGAACTTCGTCAATCTTTGAAAAAAGCTGGCTTCTTGACTCGTGACCCACGTATGAAAGAACGTAAAAAATACGGTCTTAAAAAAGCCCGCAAAGCAAGCCAATTCTCCAAACGTTAATATTTGGAATACAGGTTATTACACCTGCAGACAATGTCTGCAGGTGTTTTTGCATTATAGACTGTTTATAGCTTTGGTCTTTTTTTAGTTTATGGCGTATACGATTACCGTATTGTTTTGAATTTATTGGGTTATATAATTCTATCATTTACAGGGACATTTAATTCTCCTATAATAGATATATAATAATCGAATTTTTTCGAAAATAGATTTTCATATAGGAGAAATCATATGATTTATAATACAATTCAATACGTAGTGGACAACGGCATTGGTACGTTGACATTTAATCGTTCTGCAGTGGCAAACGGTTTTAACATCGAAATGTGTAAGGAGATCCTTGAGGTTTTAGATAAAGCACATAATGATGAAAGTGTTCGTGCATTGCTTATCAATGCTGAAGGCAAGGTATTCTCTGCTGGTGGCGATTTAACAGAAATGGAACGGGCTGTAAATGATGGTGATACAGAGTCCTTATTTGAAATTGTTGAGCTCGTGGCTCAAATTTCTATGGCTATGAAACGCTTACCTAAACCTGTTATCATGAGCCTTCAAGGCGCTGCAGCAGGTGCAGCATTTAATATGGCATTGGCTGCCGATTTTGTTGTAGCTGCTAATAACGTACGCTTCATTCAAGCTTTCGTGAACGTAGGTCTTGCTCCGGATGCAGGTGGTTTGTTCTTGTTGACTCGTTCCATTGGTATGAACCGTGCTATGCATATCGTTATGACCGGCGAAGCTGTTTCTGCTGAAAAAGGTAAAGAATGGGGCTTCGTGTATAAGGTGTGCGAACCGGAGGATCTAGAAACGGCTACAAGACGTCTTGTTGAGAAATTAGCAAAAGGTCCTGCACAATCTTACCGCGTTATGAAAGAAATGATGTGGAATAGCTTCTTATCTGGCTGGGAAGAGTACAAGAAGTTTGAAGTAGAAAATCAATGCTCCTTAGGTCTTTCTGAAGACTTTAAGGAAGGTGTACGAGCTTTCACAGAACGCCGTCGCCCTAAATTTGGTCAAAAATAATAATTATTCTCTTGTAATTCTTTGAAATATCATGTATTTTATAAGCAGTTACTAATATAATTCGAACCGATGTGGCTCTATATATTGAGTTACATCGGTTTTTGCTTTCATAAAAAAGCAAAAGTGTATATAATAGTGCTATTATAATAGTTTTAGGAGGTCATTATTACATGGCTCAAGATACAATTAAATGTTATGACGGTCCTAGTGATGTAGTCCAAGCATTGGCGGAGGATTTTATTGATTTTACTAATGATGAAATTAGCCGTACTGAAACGTGCATCGTTGGTATTACTGGGGGTACTGTTATAAATGGTTTGTTAGAATTACTTAACTCTCCTGAATATATTGAGCGCCTTAATTGGGAACGGATATTCTTCTTGTGGACTGATGAGCGTTTCTTACCACAAGCGCATGAGGATAATTACTTCAATCGCGTAAAACCTCATTTGCTATGCAAGGCAAAGGGAGCTGCTCATTTCTTGCCCATTAATACGGATTCTAAAACCGTACATGAAGCGGCTGAAGAATATGAAAAAGAGGTTCGCAATGTCCTAAAGGCATGTAAAAAATCTGGTCTTGATTTAGCGTTGCTTGATCTAGGCGAGGATGGTCATACGGCAGGATTATTTGCAGGCTCTCATGCACTGCGTGTAGCTGATCAAGATGTAGTGCCGTTGAAGATGGCAAGGTATGGGAACGCATTTCTATGACATTTTCTTTCCTAGCAAAATCTGATGCTGTCTGGTTTACTGTGACTGGTGAAAGCAAGCGAACTGCATTGACAAAGGTATTATACCAACGCGAAGATTACGAGGATTTAACGTGGGAAAAACGCATTGGTCGTACATTGCCTGGTGCTGTGCTTTCACAAGAAGCTGTGACCTGGTATGTGGACAAGGCAGCCTATAATGATGTACACTAAAAGATGTAAGTTTTAGTAAATATAAAGGAGATACATATGGGATCTATAGGAACACCTGAATTAATAGTTATATTAGTGATCGCTTTAGTTATCTTCGGACCTGGTAAATTACCTGAAGTAGGTAAAGCTATTGGTAAGGGCATCAATGAATTTAAAGATGCTATTTCCGGCCCTAAAAAAGCTGTTGATGAAACGAAAGAAGCCGTTAAAAAGGCGACTACTATTGACGTAACAGCAGGGGCTAAAAACGACGATAAACATAAAGAAGTTAATGATTAATAGGAGGTATTACTATGTGCAAAGATTGTGGTTGTGGTGAAGATAATGGCGTTGTAACAAAGGTATTTACTGTACCTGGTATGATGTGCAATAACTGTAAAGAAACTGTTGAAGGTGCATCCCTTGGATTACCTGGTGTTTTGAGTGCAGAGGTAAATTTGCCAGAGAAAACAGCGACTGTTTCTTTTGATCCAGCAAAAGCATCTGTTGAAGATATTACAAAAGCTATTGAACGTACAGGCTTTGAAGTAGAAAGCGTTGCAGATGGTGTACAAGAACATAGTCATGGTTTACTAGGAACATTGAAACGTTTCTTCAAATAATCGAACCCATAGGGCTGTATTGAAACACTGTTTCGATGCAGCCTTTTTTCATAAAGAGGTAATAAAATGATACGCAAGTTTGATGCTGAAAATTTCAAGTGGGATGGCGTCGATACCTTGGTATATAAACAAGATGGTAGCCCTTTTAAAGATGTAACACGTCAAGTTTTATACGATGGGGCCTTTGATATTCCATGCCAATTCCGCTATTTTGAATGCTTGCCAGGTGGGTATTCTACGCTTGAATATCATGAACATACACATATGGTTATGATATTCCGCGGGAAGGGTCAAGTCTTATTAGGCGATGAAATCCATGATGTAGAAGCTGGTGATTTTATTGAAATTCCAGGTAAAACGATACATCAATTCCGGGCTAATAAAGGAGATTATATCGGATTCCTTTGCTTGGTTAACCAAGATCGGGACAAGGTGAAATTATTAACCCCTGAAGAGATGGATACATTGCGCTCTAATCCAAAGATTAAAGAATTTTTGGAAAGTTGCTAATTTATATGGCGGTTATGTGTAATGACCGCCATATAGTTTTTTATAATCAACAGTAACTGTTGATATGTGTAGTTTGATAGGGAGGTTCTATGAATACCTTTACACGCGCCGCACTGACGGTACTGGTAGGACTTGTAATTTGGTTCTTGCCTCACACAGAGGCGATTAAGCCTGAAGGATGGCATTTATTAGCTATCTTCACAGCTACAATTGTAGGTTTTATTTTACGACCTTGGCCAACAGGTATTATGGCACTCTTTGGTATTGTTGCGGCTGTAGCAACAAATTCTATTACCATGGTGCAAGCATTAGGTGGTTACGCTGAAGCCAATGTATGGCTTATCGTAGCAGCTGTATTCTTTTCTAGAGGCATTATTAATTCTGGCCTTGGTAAGCGTATCGCGTATACTTTGATTCGCTCCTTTGGTACTAGTTCCTTAAAGTTAGCTTATGCATTGGCTTGTACGGATCTTATTATTTCTCCTGCCACGCCATCTAATACGGCTCGTGGGGGCGGTATTATTTTCCCCATTGTACAAAATATTTCGTTAGCCTTTGATTCTGAGCCAAATGGTAGTACAGCACGTCGTATTGGGGCGTACTTGATGACCACGGCTCATACGATAAACACCATTACTGTAACAATCTTCTTAACTGCTTGTAGTGGTAACTTATTGATTACATCCTTAGGTGCAAAATTATTTGGCTATGATATTTCATGGTGGGAATGGTTCCAAGCAGGTGTAATCCCTGGTGTACTTTGTATGATCTTGATGCCTTGGTTTATTTATAAAATCTATCCACCTGAAATCAAGGAGACGCCTCAAGCAGCGGTAATGGCCCAAAAAGAGCTAGATATACTAGGTCCTATTACAAAGGCTGAAATTTCAGTGGCTATTATTTTTGTAATTTGTATTTTGCTGTGGTCCACAGCGATTTGGACGAAGTTACATCCTACTGTAGTTGCTATGATGGGCGTACTTGCTTGTGTAGTTACAGGATCCCTTACTTGGGAAGATATTCTAGGTGAACGCACAGGTTGGGATATTCTAATCTGGATGGGTACCCTCGTTGGTATGGCTGGTTTACTTGGTAAATTAGGTGTTGTAGCGGTGTTTGCAGACTTTGTAAGTCAACATCTTGTAGGTATTGATTGGTTCTGGGCATCTTTTATTATCTCTGCAACCTTTGTATACTCTCAGTATTTCTTTGCCAGTGGTACAGCGCGTATTACAGCGTTATTCTCCGCTTTTGCAGCCATCTTGGTAGCGATGGGAGCACCAATTCCATTTACCATCTTGCTCTTTGGTTTGATGAATAGTCCTGGCTGTACATTAACGCATTATAGCTCTGGTGTAACGCCAATCTTCTTCGGTGCGGGCTACGTACCGCAAGGAACGTGGTGGCGTGTAGGTCTTGCCATTTCTGTAGTAAGCTTCCTTATTCACTTCTGGGGCGGCACCCTTGGTATGTGGCTATTCGGTATTCTATAATATTCAAAAATCTCTCACGGTAGTGGGGGATTTTTTGTTTGCGCTATCTGTTTAGTAGTTTGTTATCGTTTTATTTTCTATATGTATTAGATAGGTAGTGTATTATTGTTATTGCTATAGTTTTTATATATGGTAAACTTTAAAAATTTATATGATAAATCTATAGAATATTTATTGCACGACATTATATAAAGTGTTATTATTATTTTATGATTACAGATTACTTTAGGAGGAAACATGTTGGGTTTAGTCATTAGCTTGTTGATTATCGCGCTCGTCGTGATTATTAAAAACATTCGAATTATGAACAACAACTTAACACGTTTTTGTCTTAGAAGTTCCACGAATGGTTTAATATACAATCAATAAGAATTGACTATACGGTTTGTTTCTTATGTGTATTTATTCCAAGGGATACATAGGTCGTTTATGTATATAGGGATTCTGTAAACAAAAGGAATATCATTTGTAAACTTTTAAGACGATTCATAAGAATCGTCTTTTTTTATTAAGTTGAAAGGCATCCAAGTGGATGCTTTCAAGAAAAGTGAGGAGATTAACATGAGTTGTAGAAGTGACAATTTAAAAACAGGCGTAGCACGTGCACCACACAGATCTTTGCTAAAAGCTCTTGGTTTTGTTGATGAAGAAATGGGCAGACCAGTCATTGGTATTGCGAACTCTTTCAATGAAATTATCCCTGGTCACGTAGGCTTGAAAAATATTGTACAAGCCGTAAAAGACGGCATTCGCAACGCAGGTGGTGTGCCAATCGAGTTCAATACAATTGGTATTTGTGACGGCTTGGCGATGAACCACATCGGTATGAAATACTCCTTGGTAACTCGTAATATCATCGCTGATTCCATCGAAGCAACAGCTATGGCAACACCATTTGATGCTATGGTATTCATTCCAAACTGCGATAAAGTAGTACCTGGTATGTTGATAGCTGCAGCTCGTTTAAACATTCCATCTGTATTCGTGTCTGGTGGTGCTATGCTTGCAGGCGTACATAATGGCAAAAAAATTGGTTTGTCTGATGTATTCGAAGCAGTAGGTAAACATCAAACTGGTGAAATGGATGATGCTGAGTTATCTGAAATCGAAAATACAGCATGTCCTACATGTGGTTCTTGCTCTGGTATGTACACAGCTAATACAATGAACTGCTTAACAGAAGCTCTTGGTATGGGCCTTCCTGGCAATGGTACAATTCCAGCAGTATACTCCGAACGTTTACGTCTTGCTAAATTAGCAGGTATGCAAGCAGTAGAGGTATTGAAAGCAAACCTTCGTCCTAAAGATATTATGACACGCGAAGCCTTTGAAAATGCAGTAGCTCTAGATATGGCTTTGGGTGGTTCCTCTAATACAGCACTTCATTTGCCAGCTATCGCTCACGAAGCAGGTGTACCATTGTCCTTGGACGACTTCGATCGTATTGCACAAAACACACCTCAATTATCAAAACTTTCTCCATCTGGTAAATACTTCATCGAAGACTTGTATGCTGCCGGCGGCGTATCTGCTGTGTTGAAAC
Source organism: Veillonella sp. AM51-8BH (assembly GCF_003463825.1). Lineage (GTDB taxonomy): Bacteria > Bacillota > Negativicutes > Veillonellales > Veillonellaceae > Veillonella. The sequence continues at coordinate 21,249 of NZ_QSDY01000005.1, read as the reverse complement.
GTTTAGCAGAAAATGGTCGTTTGCATACAGATTGCAAAACTGTAGCTCTTAAAACACAAGGTGAAATTGCAGCGGTAGCTCATGTAACTGATGAAGACGTTATTCATCCTTGGAATAATCCTGTTCATGAAACAGGTGGTATTGCCGTTCTTAAAGGTAACCTTGCTGTAGACGGTTCCGTTGTAAAAGCAGGTGCCGTAGATGAAGATATGCTTGTTCACTCTGGTCCAGCAAAGGTATTCAACAGCGAAGAAGAAGCTGTTGAAGCTATTACAGGCGGTAAAATCGTAAAAGGTGATGTGGTAGTTATCCGTTACGAAGGTCCTAAAGGCGGCCCTGGCATGCGCGAAATGTTAACACCAACATCCATGATCGCAGGTATGGGTCTTGATAAAGACGTAGCCTTGTTGACTGACGGTCGTTTCTCTGGTGCTACACGTGGTGCATCCATTGGTCACGTATCTCCAGAAGCTGCGGCTGGTGGCACAATCGCTGTTGTTGAAGATGGTGACATTATCAACATCGATATTCCAAACGGTAAATTGGAATTGGCTGTATCTGATGAAGAAATCGCTCGTCGTAAAGCCGCATTGAAACCATTCAAATCCAATGTAACTGGATACCTTAAAAAATACGCTCTTCATGTATCCTCTGCAGCACAAGGTGCTATCGAAGTATTTGAAGACTAATAGTAGATTTTCATTAATACTAACTAGAGGAGATAGAGTACATGCATAAGTTGTATGATTTTATGGAGGCTCGTGAGCGATTAAGCACAATCACGGTGAAAACAAAATTGCTTCATAGTGATGTGTTCTCTGACGAGTGTGGCAATGATGTATATATCAAGCCAGAAAATTTGCAAATAACAGGTTCCTTTAAGGTTCGTGGTGCATATAATAAAATTGCAAAATTAACAGAAGAAGAAAAGGCACGCGGCGTTATTGCCGCGTCTGCCGGCAACCATGCACAAGGTGTAGCGCTTGCTGCAAAACGTCTAGGCATTAAAGCGACAATCGTTATGCCAAAACATACACCTCTCATCAAGGTTAATGCTACAAAACAATATGGTGCCGAAGTCGTTCTACATGGTGAGATTTATGATGAAGCTTACCAAAAAGCGATGGAATTACAACAAGAGCACGGCTATGTGTTCGTCCATCCTTTTGATGACGAAGATGTTATCGAAGGGCAAGGTACAATTGCATTAGAAGTTCTTGAGGAATTGCCTGATGCGGATGTATTGCTAGTTCCTGTTGGTGGTGGCGGTATTGTTTCTGGTATCGCAGCTGCTGCAAAATTAAAAAATCCTAGCATTAAAATTATTGGTGTAGAACCAGAAGGCGCGGCTAGTGCAATAGCTGCGTTAAAAGCAGATCATCCTGTACCACTTAGTGAGGTGGCAACTATCGCAGATGGTACAGCTGTACGTCAAATCGGCGAAACTACATTAAAATATATTAAGAAATACGTAGATGAAATTGTTACTGTCTCTGATTATGAATTGATGGAAGCATTTTTGTTGCTTGTAGAAAAACATAAGTTAGTAGCAGAAAACTCCGGTATTTTACCATTAGCGGGTCTAAAAAAATTAGACTGTAAAGGCAAAAAGGCAGTAGCCATTGTTAGTGGTGGTAATATCGACGTACTTACGATTTCTTCTATGATCAATAAAGGTCTCGTATTGCGTGGTCGTATCTTCACTTTCTCTGTAAACCTTCCAGATAAACCAGGTCAATTGGTTGCTGTATCTGAAATGCTTGCAGATGCGGATGCAAACGTTATTAAACTTGATCATAATCAGTTTAAAAACCTTGACCGCTTCCATGAAGTGGAATTGCAAGTGACTGTAGAAACAAATGGTGAAGAACACATCAAACACATTATTGATACTTTCAAAAATAATGGTTACATTATTAAACGATTAAATTCCAGCGAGATTTTATCTGAATAGCTGGTCGAAAGGGTTCCTATGAGCGCAGAAACAATCAATGGGGCACGCATTGTCCTTGAAACATTGCATCGCCTTGGTGTAACCGACATGTTCGGTTATCCAGGCGGCGCGGTAATTCCAATTTATGATGAAATTTATAGCTTCCCTGAAATTAAACATTATTTTGTTCGTCATGAACAAGGTGCAGCCCATGCAGCAGATGGTTATGCACGCGTATCTGGAAAAGTAGGCGTATGCCTCGCTACGTCCGGTCCTGGTGCAACTAATCTTGTTACAGGTATTATGACTGCTTACATGGATTCTGTACCTATGGTGGCCATTACTGGTCAGGTTGGTCGTCCGTTTATTGGTAAGGATTCCTTCCAAGAAGCAGATATCCAAGGTATTACCATGCCGATTACAAAACATAACTACCTTGTTCAAGATATTCGCGATTTACCTCGCATCATCAAAGAAGCGTATTTTATTGCTAGTACAGGTCGTCCAGGACCTGTTCTTATTGATATTCCTAAGGATGTTCAAACAGAAAAAATATCCATGACAGAATACAATAAATTATATGAAGTACCTATCCATCTTGAAGGGTATGATCCAACCTATAAAGGTCATCAAGGGCAAATTAAGAAAGCGGCTACACTCATTAAAAATGCAAAACGTCCGCTCATCATTGCCGGTGCCGGTGTATTGAAATCTGGCGCTATGGATGAGTTAAAGGAATTGGCAGAAAAGGCTCAAATTCCTGTAACAAATACATTAGTTGGTCTTGGTGGTTTCCCAGGGGACCATGAGCTTGCTCTTGGTATGGTGGGTATGCATGGCTCTGTAGCGGCTAATAATAGTACAGAAGAAGCAGACCTTGTTATTGCAGCCGGTATTCGTTTCCACGACCGCATTACAGGTCATCCAGATTTCTTCTGTAAAAAAGCTAAAATCATTCATATCGATATCGACCCAGCAGAAATTGATAAAAATGTTACTATTAACGTACCAATTGTAGGTGACTTGAAGCGAGTTTTATCTGAAATTAATACGCTTGTAGAACCTACAACTCATGAAGCGTGGATCGGACAAATTCGTGAATGGCAAGCGGAATATCCTATGGTAATTCCTGAATCTAAAGATGGTGTATTACATCCACAATACGTATTATCTGAACTTAACAAGATTGCCAAAGAGGATGCCGTTATTGTAACTGACGTAGGCCAACATCAAATGTGGGCGGCTCAATTCTTAACTCATAAAAAACCTCATACCATTGTTACATCTGGTGGTGCAGGTACCATGGGCTATGGTTTACCAGCTGCAATTGGGGCTCAAGTGGGGGCACCTCATAAACAAGTTATCCTTGTTGTGGGTGATGGTGGATTCCAAATGACCTTCGAAGAGCTCATGATGGTTCGCCAATATAATTTACCAATTAAGATTGTTATCATTAATAATGGTTACCTTGGCATGGTTCGTCAATGGCAACAAATCTTTAATGACCGCCGTTATTCCTATGTAGATTTGGAAGCGAGTCCAGACTTCTTGAAATTGGCAGATGCCTTTGATTTGAAAGCCGCTCGTATCGATAATGTAGAGGATTTCAATAAAGAATTTAAATCTTTCATTACATCTGATGAAAGTATCATCTTGGATTGCCGTGTAGCAAGAGAAGATAATGTATTGCCGATGATTCCAGCTGGCGGTACCGTAAGTGGTATGATGGGCAAGAAAGGGGTGCTATAATGGCGAAAGAACATCAAGTCTTAGTAATTGCAAAAAATACAGCAGGCATTGGTGCACGTATATTGGCACTCTTTAACCGTCGTGGTTTTAATGTTACAAAGATGACATCTGGTATTACAAATAAACCAGGCTACGCTCGTATTACCCTCACCGTTGAGGCAGATGATCGCATCCTAGACCAAATTCAAAAACAAATTTACAAGCTCATTGATGTTGTAAAGGTTAAAGTTTTTGAAGATCATGATGTGGTGTGCCGTGAGTTAATGCTTATCAAGGTAAAAGCAACTGCTGCAACACGCTCTCAAATTGTACAAATTGCCGATGTATATCGTGGCAATGTGCTCGATATTTCTCCTACTTCTATGATTATTGAAGTAATTGGTAGCGTAGAAAAATTACGCGGTTTCATTCAAATTATGGAAACTTATGGTGTCCTTGAAATTGCCAAAACTGGCATTACCGCAATGAGCCGTGGAGAAAAGATTTAGGAGATGGTTGTGTGAGTAGTGAATTACTCCATTATGAAGATGTCAAGTTTCGTCGTGAAGGTCGCGAAATTTTAAAAGGCATTAATTGGCATGTTGAAGAAGGAGAGAATTGGGCCTTATTAGGTCTCAATGGGGCTGGTAAATCGACGATGCTCAGCATGATTCCAGCTTACCAAATTCCTACAACAGGACTATTACGCGTATTTGGTCATGAATTTGGCAAATATGCATGGCCTAAAATCAAGGCCCGATTAGGCTTTGTTAGTTCGGCGCTTGGACAATTCCAGTCCACCTTGGATAAACAAGTGGTAGAAGATGTTGTTATTTCTGGTGCTTTTAATAGTATTGGTATTTATCAACAGGTAGAGCCTGAAGTACGTGAACGAGGACTGCAATTATTGTCTGAGTTTGGTTTGTCCTATTTGGAAGGCCATAGATTTCATACACTATCTGCTGGTGAACAGCGCCGCGTATTATTAGCACGTGCTATTATGGCTAATCCAGATTTGCTCATTCTAGATGAGCCTTGCTCTGGCCTTGATTTGCCTGCTCGCGAGCAATTCTTAAGAACTGTTGAGAATATGGCACGAGAGGAGCATAAGCCTTTTATTTATGTATCTCATCAAATTGAAGAGATTATGCCCAGTATTACACATGTAGCTATTATTAAAGATGGCCTCATTGTATATAAAGGCAAGAAGCGAGACATCTTAACAGATGAAATTCTAAGCGACGTATTTGGTATTGATGTATCGGTTGTATGGGAGAAAAATCGCCCATGGATTATAGTTAAATAAGAGCTAAAATTGGGATAATTCATTTTTTCTTAATACAAAAAGGGTACATATTTAAGTTGTAGATTAGTCTATTTGACTATTCGATAAATTACGATATACACTACAAATCTTGCATTTATTTGTGAGATTGTGTACAGTATATATATTAAATATTCTATTGAATATATTTTGGAGGTTGTCTAGTATGGCAGGTAAAATTTTAGGTACTACAGTTTATTATGATGCAGATTGTAATTTGAGCAAATTGGAAGGCAAAAAAATTACAGTTTTAGGTTACGGTTCTCAAGGTCATGCGCATGCATTGAACTTAAAAGAAAATGGTATGGACGTAACAATTGGTCTTCGTGGTGGTTCTTCTAGCTGGAAAGCTGCTGAAGAAGCAGGCCTTACAGTTAAAGAAACTGCAGAAGCAGTTAAAGGTGCTGACATCGTTATGGTATTGATTCCAGACGAATTACAAGCAGACGTATATGCACAAGATATCGCTCCTAACTTAAAACAAGGTGCATACTTGGCATTTGCTCACGGCTTCAACATTCACTTTGGTAAAATCGTACCTCGTGAAGACATCAACGTATTCATGGTAGCTCCTAAAGGCCCTGGTCATTTAGTACGTCGTACATACCAAGAAGGCTCCGGTGTTCCTTGCTTGTATGCTGTAGAAAAAGATCCATCTGGTGATACTGAAGAAGTTGCATTAGCCTGGGCTTCTGGTATCGGTGGTGGCCGTTCCGGTATCTTGGAAACTAACTTCAAATCCGAAACTGAAACTGACCTCTTCGGTGAACAAGCTGTATTGTGCGGCGGTGTTACTGAATTGATCAAAACTGGTTTCGAAGTATTAACAGAAGCTGGTTATGAACCTGTAAACGCTTACTTCGAATGCTTGCATGAAATGAAATTGATCGTAGACCTTATCTACGAAGGTGGCTTCCAAAAAATGCGCCACTCCATTTCCAACACTGCTGAATATGGTGACTACCATGCAGGTCCTCGCGTAATTACTGCAGATACTAAAAAAGCTATGGAACAAATCTTGGCTGATATCCAATCTGGTAAATTCGCTGACGAATTCTTGGCTGATTCCAAAAATGGTCAAAAATTCCTTAAAGAACATCGTGAAGCAGCTGCTAACCATCCAATCGAACCAGTTGGTGCAGAACTTCGCAACTTGATGAGCTGGTTGAAATAAGAGATTACATTAGTAATTTCTTAATAAGCATAGGCTTACTGAAAGCGACCCCATTTGGGGTCGCTTTTTATTGAGTAATACAAGTACGTATGATATAGTTAACGTAGAGTCAGTGTAGTATATTTTGGTATAAGGAGAGATACTATGAGTTCTACAACTATTATTATCATCGTGGCGGTTGCAGTCATTTGGGCCATTTTGTTTGCCGTATTTATGAAGTTCAATAAAAAACGACAAGCCGGTGAACAACAATTTGTACAAGAGAATGCTAATAAAGCGATTCTTCATATTTATGGTAAATCTGTAAAGGTTGATGGTAAGGACCTTTCTACTATTGATCATAAAACTGGTCAATATGGTCAAGTCATTGTGGCATTAACACCAGGAGAACATACCATTGAATCCGTATATTACACGACGGATAATGTGGGTACTAAAACAAAGAATGTTGAAACACAGCCTGTTACCATCACAATTCCAGTACAAGCGGGTAATGAATATAATGCGGCTATGTATTTCTATTCCGCGGAACAACGTAATGCGTATTATAAAGGTGACGTTGACGATGCCGTTTTAGAAGTTGAACTAGAATTAGAATCTGGTTTTACAGCGAATACCCATGCTTATATCATCGTGTACCGTGAATGTAAATAAATTAGTATAGAAACTGTTTAATAGAGCTATCATTGTGGTAGCTCTATTTTTTATAAATCGTTGTTGGTTATTATCATATTTATTTGTGATATAATAAAGAGTAATATATGAAAGGAGAACGATATGGATTTTTACACTTTGGCCTATGTTGAAAGTCAGGCTGTGACAGGCCAAACATGGGGCTTTATCGTTTTTGTTGCCATTCTTTTAGCATTGCTCGTTCTAGGTGTACAGGTATTGCGAAATGGTTTTACTAATCGCTATCGTGATTTATTGGTTATTTTGTTTTTAATTGTAGTATTTTTCTTAGGACTGGAGTATCAAGAATATAACCGAATGAAAACATACTCTGAAGACTCTTCTCGAATGGCTCAATTTCTACATTCTTTTAGTACTGATCGATCCATACCAAGTGAACAACTGGCGGTTAACTCCTTAAAGATTCGTAATGGTATGATCTTAAAGGTTAGCGATGCATACTATGAGGTGCAATTTAATCCTGAATTTACTACCTATACAATCACTCGTGTGTATACAGTAAGTCCTACAGACCGAATTCATGATAAAGCGGATGTATTACCATAAGGAGGACCACATATGACAGAAGCTATGGCCGTCTATGGGATGGTCTTTGCCAAACTCGCCATAGGTCTCTTGGCGATTATTTTACAAATTAACTTAATGGGGAAGGGCAATTTAGCGCCAACCTCTGCGTTAGACCAATTACAAAACTATGTACTTGGGGGTATTATTGGTGCCATTATTTACAATGACCAAATTGGTATTTTACGGTTTATGTTAGTCCTCATTTTGTGGACTATCCTTGTAATGTCTCTTAAATTCTTAAAAGGTAATCTTCGTTTCTTCAAAACCATTCTCGATGGTCATCCAGTTATTGTAATTGAAAAGGGTCACGTATTAACTGAAGAGTGTATGCGTTATGGTATTCAAGCAGCGGAGCTTAAATTGAAATTGCGTACTGCTGGTGTTCAATATGTAACAGATGTTAAGCGTGCTGTATTGGAGCAAAATGGTCAGCTCAGCGTAGTTCAATTTAGTGATGAGAATATTAAATTTGACCTTATTGATGATGGTCAAATTAACCATTTTACATTAGATGTAATTGAAAAAGGCCAGGATTGGCTAGAAGAAGAAGTTGAAAAGCAAGGCTATAAAATTAAGGAGGTATACATTGCAGAATACAAAGATGGGGAAGTTGTTATTTACCCTTATGAAAAAAAACATCGCCCTCAAATTGTAAAAACACTTAAAGATAAGACCTCTCATACAAAGGATAAATTGAAATCTAAATTGTAATGTTTCTTGGTCTTATAGTATAGTTAAGATAAGTATTATATACTACTCTTATAGACATACAAATATAGACATACAAACGATATATAAAATGTTTTTAAGCCACTATTCGTAGTGGGCTTATATAGAAAGGAAATTAGTGAATCGTAAAGATTTAATTGATAGATTACAAGCATTATATAAAGACGAAGATAGTCGGGTAACGGTAAACCCTCATGCAGGGCAGAAGGTAGCTATCGTCTATCCTAATACATATTTTGTAGGCATGAGTAATCTTGGTCTCCACATTATTTATGAGGAAATCAACTTACGCAATGATAGCGTATGTGAACGCATTTTCTTGCCTGAGAAGAAAGAATTAGAAGCATACGATAAGACTAAGACACCGTTGATGAGTGTTGAAACACAGAGGCCTATGCATCAATTTGATGTGGTGGCCTTTGACGTAACCTTTGAAATGGACTATTTCCATATTCCGTTGATGTTACGTCATGGACGCGTACCTATTATGGGGAAAGACCGCACAGAATTTGATCCTATCGTCATTGCCGGTGGCCCATGTGCTACCTTTAATCCAGAGCCTTTTGCAGACTTTATCGATGCTTTCATCATCGGTGAAGGGGAAGGTATCGTTAGTCGCGTTCTAGATATCATTCGCGATGGCAAAATGGAGGGTCTAGATCGACATGCTATTTTGCGTCAATTAGCGAATATATCTGGCGTGTATGTACCATCATTGTACGTGCCAATTTACAGCGACGACGGCGAATTTAAAGGTTACCATATTGCTGAAGGCGCACCAAAAACGATTAACCGTCACTTTGAAATGCTCACTAGTGGCGGCGAAACCGTAGTAGCAACAAACTATACAGAATTTGGCGCTATGTACATCATCGAGGTTGCGCGTGGTTGTGGTCGTCATTGTCGATTCTGTATGGCCGGCTATTGTTTCCGTGTACCGCGCGTACGACCTTTAGAAATATTAAAAGAAGGCGTAGATAGAGCAGAGAAATTAGGTAAAAAGGTAGGCCTTATGGGGGCCGCTATTTCTGATTATCCAGAGGTAGATGAGTTAGTTACTTATATTCGTTCTAAAGATATGCGTTATTCTTGCGCATCCTTGCGGGCAGACTCCTTAACACAAGCCGTTGTAGATGGCTTGGCAGATAGTGGGCAAAAGACGATTACCATTGCCCCAGAAACGGGCAGTGAACGATTGCGGCGCGTAATTAATAAGGGTATTAGCGAAGAGCATTTACAAAATGCTGCCACTTTATCCGCTAAGTCTGGTATCCAACATATGCGACTCTACATTATGATTGGGTTGCCAACGGAAACTGACGAGGATATTGAAGCAATTGTAGGTCTTGCAGAACGGACGCAAGCCCATATGGCCGAGGTAGGCTGTAAAGGTCGTTTAACGCTCAGTATCAATCCATTTATTCCGAAGCCTTTTACACCATTCCAATGGATGGCTATGGATAATCAAAAAACGGTAGAGAAAAAACTTCAATATATTAAAAAAGCATTGCAAAAGAATCGTCGTATCGAGGTGCTCGTTGAATCACCTAAAGAGGCATATATCCAAGGTGTACTAGCTCGTGGTGATCGCCGTCTTGGCGCTGTTCTTGCGGCATGTGCAGCAGATCGTGGCAGTAAGTCCTTCAAGGCTGAAATGAAGGCAGCAGGCCTAGATATGGACGAGATGAACTATTGTGAACGCAGCTTTGATGAATTTTTACCATGGAGTCACCTCGACATGGGGATGGACGAGGGCTATCTTGAAATGGAATGGAAGCGCTCCGTTGATGAAGCGTATACACCGCCATGTGTGCAAGGCTGTAAGCGATGTGGTGTATGTAAATAGGAGGCACTTATGAATCAATCTGTAAAACGTATAGATGTTAAAGGACCTCATGGTACTTGGTCTTATGAAACTCCTAATTGGGCAGATCGTTTTCCTATTACAATAGGTGATACGTACCGCCATGGTGGTGTATCTCAAGAGCCCTATAAATCACTAAATTTAGCATTTCACGTAGGGGATGAGCCTAAGTATGTTCATGAAAACCGTGCTATTATTGCTGAATATTTAGGTGTTGAACCAGATCGAATCTCTTGTGGTAATCAAGTACATGGTTTAAAAGCTGTAGAAATCACAGAAGATCTCGTTGGTGCGGGAGCCTTTGGAGAGGATACAGCCATAGCCGATTGTGATGCTGTATTTACAAAATTACCGAATGTACCGCTATTTTTATTTACTGCTGATTGTGTAGCTGTAGGTATTTATGATGCTAACCATCACGCTATCGCTACGGTACATGCAGGCTGGCGCGGAGCGATAGGACATTTGCCAGTTCTTACTATTGAGGCTATGAAAGAAGCGTATGGTACGGAGTTCAAAGATTGTTATATCTATCTTGGACCTAGCATTGGGCCAGAATCATTTGAAGTAGATGTAGAGCTAGGCAAACGTTTTGAAATAGCTTGGCGTGGTATGACCGATCGTAGTGTGACTGATGTTGTAAACTATCCAGGTGATAAACTAGATAAAGCCTATATCAACTTATGGAACTTTATCGCCGAAGGACTTATGGTGAATGGTGTGCCTACAGAAAATATCGCTATTGGCGGTACCGATACAGTAACAGATAGAGATTGTTATTCCTATCGTCGAGAATCTGGTAAAACAGGTCGCATGGCTTTATTTGGTATGCTACAAGAACGGTAGTATATACATACATAGATTTATAGGCTTTATAAGCCCTAAATGATGTACAATCAATACTAAATACTATATAATAGAATAGTCTATACAAATATATTTTATGGTTTTTAAATATAGATTGAAGGGGAATCACATGATTGAAGAATCCCTACACGCAATACAGCAGCGCATGGCAGATGCTATGGCGCGCGTTGGTCGCGTAGATACAGCATTATTAGTAGCTGTTACTAAGAATCACCCTGTATCAGCGGTGGAAGAGGTCGCACGTCTCGGTGTTACTCATGTGGGGGAAAATCGAGTACAAGAGGCTAAAGAAAAACAGCTCACCTATAAAGGTCCAGCATTAACATGGCACTTGATTGGCCATTTACAGGTCAACAAGGTGCGTCAAGCGGTGCCTATGTTTGATTTAATTCATTCTGTAGACAGCCGTAAATTATTAGATGAAATCGAAAAGGTCGCCACAAAGCACGAAAAGGTGCAAGATGTATTGTTGCAAGTCAATGTAGCTCGAGAAGCCTCTAAAACGGGTATGACTGTTGAAGAGTTTCCAGAAATACGAGACTATGCAAAGACATTACCTCATGTACGTGTACGGGGCTTGATGTGTATGGCTCCATTTTTCGACGATCCAGAGGAAGCACGTCCAATCTTCCGCGTAGCAAACGCTTTGTATGAGGATATGAAGGGCTATTTTGAAGAAGGACAGATTCAATATTTATCTATGGGGATGACTCACGACTTTGAAGTCGCTTTGGAAGAAGGGGCTAACATCGTTCGTGTAGGCACAGCAATTTTTGGGGAACGTGTGTATTATTAAGGCTCGGGTTGCCTGATAATCGATAGCGTTAAGTATTAGGAGGAAATCCAAATGGCATTGGGAGATTATTTAGACAAAGCAAAAAACTTATTCTTAGGCAAAAATGATGATGACTATGAATATGATGATTATGACTATGAAGATGAAGAGGACTATGAAGCGGAACCTACACCAGTAGCTCCAGTAGCTCCAGTATCCGGCGCATCTGAATTTCATCCACGCAAGGTAGGAGGCCAATCTACGATGACACAACGTCCAACAGCTATGAAAGTAGTTGTAATTGAACCAAAAGTATTTGAAGACTCTGAAAATATTACACATCAATTGCGCGACATGCGTCCTGTATTGATCAACTTTGAAAATACAGATCCTCATGAAGCAGCTCGTATTGTGGACTTCGTATCTGGTGCGACTTTTGCATTGGATGGCAAATTGGAAAAAGTAGGTAAAGACATTTTCATGTGCGTACCTGTAAACATTTCCATTGATTATTCTGATAATGACAATAGCAAAACTGAGCAAAACGAATACGCTTGGGACAATAAATAATTTCTCTATAAATGGTGGTGACAACGATGTTAGGTAAAACCTTATTTATCGGCGTTGGCTCAATGGGTGGCGCTCTATTGCGCGGTGCATTACAGCATGGCGTGTTGAAAGCAAGTGATACACACATTCTCGTGCGTCGCGAAGAACAATGTAAGGCTCTAACTGAGGAGCTCGGTGTAGTAGGTTTTACTACATTGCCTAATGTAAACGAGTACAATACCATTTTATTGGCCGTAAAACCACAAGTGTTACCATCTGTATTAGAGACGTTAAAAGAAGTACCTTATGGGACTGTTATGATTTCCGTTGCTGCAGGTATCACCTTAGATACTCTAGATGCTGCAATTCCGCAAGCTAACTGGTTTAGAGCTATGCCAAATACACCGGCTTCTATCGGTGTAGGCATGACGGCTCTTGCAGGGGATGATGTACATACAGACCTTGGTCGTGATGTCCAAGCCTTGTTTGAGGCTGTCGGCGAAGTGGCCGTGGTAAGCGAAGCTGATTTAGATCGCTTAGGTGCACTATCTGGTGCGGGCCCTGGCTATATGTTCGTCATTCTTGATGCGTTAGCTGATGCGGGCGTTCGCATCGGATTGCCTCGTCACTTGGCAATCAAGGCAGCGGCTCAAACGATGTACGGTGCAGGCAAGATGGCTCTTGAAAGTGGCAATCATCCAGCAGTATTACGAGATCAAGTAACAAGTCCAGGTGGCACGACCATTGCCGGTATTGGTGCCATGGAAAAAGGTGGACTTCGCAGTGCTCTCCAAGACGGCGTAGTAGCATGTCTTGCTCGGTCGAATGAATTGGGGAAATAATTTTGGCAGATACTAGTAAATTAATACGATATTTTGAAGCCAGTGGTAGCGGTGAGGAAGCTCGTCGCATGCTTGACTTGGCTGAGCAGGTTGTAAAAGGTCGCCCCTATCGCGTGGCGGACTTTACGAGTCCTGCAGGCCTTGTCATTGCAGACGCAATCAAGGCTAACTACCCACAGCTTATCGTTAAGACAGACGGTGGCTATGAAGGGGCGGAACGTATCCGCATCGCCTTTGTAGATAGCGACTTTAACGGTACTGTGGACATGGGCATTCGCGCCCTTAAGGTAAATTGGGACCCACGGTTCCGATTGCTTACCCATCGCGATGTGCTTGGCTCCTTGATGGGGCTCGGCATTGATCGCTCCAAATTTGGGGACGTTATCGTCCAACAAGGGGGCGCTCAAATTTTGGTGGATGAAAGCGTAGCAGACTTCGTGATTCAAAACTTCACAAAAATTGCTATGGTTTCCGTATCTGTAGAGGCTATTGAGCTATCAGATATTGCACCAAAAGAAGAAAAAATTAAAGAAGTCCGCACTACAGTTGCTTCTTTGCGCTTAGATGCGGTGGCAAGTTCTGGTTTTAGCGTGTCTCGTACTAAATTGGTAAGCGCTATAAATGCAGGATTATTGCAAGTAAACTGGCAACCAGCTAAGGGTGCATCCCAAGAAGTTAAAGAAGGGGATGTGATTTCTATGCGTGGTCGTGGCCGAATGAAGGTAGAAGCCATTACAGGTACATCTCGTAAGGGGCGTATCGGCGTATATCTGAAACGATTCATGTAGGCAATTGAAAATCGGCTTGACCATCAAGCCGATTTTTTTACATATAGTAGGACAACCATGGTATCCATAACATTTCAATCTACAACAGAAGATACAATCCTATTCGTAGGCGGCGGAGAGGTGGCAGAGCGACGAATACAGCTCTTTATTGATGAGCCGTGCAACATTGTCGTAATTGCTCCCACTGTAACAGATAGGATTTGCCAATGGTCAAAGGATAATCGTATCACCTGGTACGACCGTGCTTTCACAATGGACGATGAACACCACATTATAACGAGCAGTTTGTTCTTTATCTGCACAGATAATGGCGAATTAAACGATACGTTATATGATATGGGGAAAAAACACCGCGTTTGGACTAATCGCAGTGATGACCCTAGAGCGTGCAGATTTACTGTGCCTTCATCCCTTGAACTAGGCGATCTTCATATTGCTATTAGCGCTAATAACGTAGGGCCTCGTATCAATCGCCTCATAAGGCAAGATATGATGAATCGTTATGGTCAGTTGCAAAAGGCTATGCCTAGACTTAAAATATTTAGAGAAGAAGTAAAGTTACTACTTCCTACTCCAGAGGCTCGACAGAAATTTTGGCGAAACCATCTGACTGTAGAAACATTTGAAGCCATTCTCAAGGGAGAGTGGATGACTATAGAGGAGAAACTTGACCATGAAATTAGTGGTATTAGGTCTAAATCATAGAAGTGCTGCTGTTGCGGTGCGTGAACGTTTCTCGTTTGATAAGGACGAGGTCGCTTCAGCACTGAACCGCCTCTATGAATTCGACTGTGTAGCAGAATGCGTTATTTTGTCTACATGCAATAGAACTGAAATCTATGCGGCCTTAGAAGGTGTAGAGTTCCCTAAAGAATATATGTTGGCCGTGTTAAAGGATTTAAAAGGTGCCGACCACATCGATGAAGATGCGTTTTTCTATTATGAAGGACGAGATTGCATCGAGCATTTATTCCGCGTATCTGCAAGTCTTGATTCCCTTGTGCTGGGGGAAGGTCAAATTTTGAGCCAATTAAAAGGGGCTTATATTCAAGCTTATAGCGCAGGTTGCACAGGCACGATTTTCAATATTTTGTTCCAACGCGCTATCAGTGTTGGTAAAAAGGTTCGCACGAATACAGGTATTGCTAATACGCCAGTATCTGTGAGCTATACGGCTGTTAACCTCGCTGAGGATAGTTTAGATAAACCATTATCTGAGGCGACGGTACTCATCTTAGGTGCTGGTACAATGAGCGAGTTGACCGCAACGCACCTACAAGCAAAGGGCGTAAAAACGATTTTCGTATCTAATAGAACCTTTACCAAGGCAGAGGCTTTAGCTGAGCGATTTAATGGTAAAGCTGTTAAGCTAGATCACTTTGTAGATTACGCTAAAGATGCGGATATCCTCATTACATCTACAGGGCGCCGCACTATATTATTACTGAGCGTGAAGCAAAGAAAATTACCTCCCTTCGCAAAGGTGAGCCAATCGTTATGATTGATATTGCGGTACCACGCGATATCGATCCTGCTGTAGCAGATATGGATGGTATTTATTTATTCAATATCGACTCCCTTGAAAGTGTAGTCGAAGAGAATAAGGCACAGCGCGAAGAGGAAGCTCGTCGTGCGGAACCAATCATTCACGAAGCTATTGAAGAACTATTAGACAAATTGAGCTATTTAACGGTGCGCCCTATGATGGCATTGCTCACGGAAAAAGCAGAGCGCATTCGCCGTCGTGAGTTACATCGCGCATTAGCGAAATTGCCTGATATTTCCAATAAGGAGCGTCGTATTATGGACTCTATGAGTCGCATGATCATCCGCAAAATGTTGCGTGAACCGATGATTCACTTTAACGAAATCGCTGGTACAGAGGAAGAAGGTTTGTACTGGGATTTATTCAAAGATATGTTTAATCTTGAGAAAGAAGGCTAAGGCCATGAGAGACCATATTCGAATCGGCACGCGAAAAAGTGCCCTTGCCCTATGGCAGGCTGAACATATTAGTGCAGAGTTACAACGTCTGTACCCAAACATTACGGTCGAGCTAGTTCACTTTAATACAAAAGGGGACCGTATCTTGGAAAAACCACTGGCTCAAGTTGGTGGTAAAGGTTTGTTTACAGCTGAATTAGAAGAGGCCATGCATAAAGGCGACATTGATATCGCCGTACATAGCTTGAAAGATATGCCTACAGAGTTGCCAGAAGGACTTACTCTAGGTGCTATCTCTGCTCGTGAAGTGCCTTACGATGCGCTTGTGAGCCCTATGTATAAAACATTAGATAAATTGCCTGAAGGTGCTCGCGTCGGTACAAGTAGCTTGCGCCGTCAAGCGCAATTATTGCATGTCCGTCCAGACCTTAAGGTCGAGGTTATCCGCGGTAATGTACAAACTCGTTTGAGTAAGATTGAAACAGAAAAACTAGATGGCGTTATCTTGGCACAAGCCGGTCTTAAACGGTTGGGCTTAGATGATCAAATTACCCAAGTATTTAAAGCCGATGAAATGATTCCTGCTGTTGGTCAAGGGGCACTTGCTATCGAGTGTCGTGCTGACGATACGGAAATGCTTGAAATGCTAGATCCTATTAACGACGAAGCTACACGCTATGCTGTTGAAGGGGAACGCGGCTTCTTGCGTCAGTTAAATGGTGGTTGCCAAGTGCCGATGGGGGTACATGGTACTATTAATAAAGGTCAATTGACCTTAAAGGCCATGATTGCGTCCCTCGACGGTAAAACGGTATACGAAGGAGAAATTTCTGGCCCAGCAAAAAAAGCTGAAATTCTTGGTAAAAATCTTGCGAAAGCCTTATATGAAGAAGGGGGCAAACATATTGTGGATGCTCTCATAGAGGAAGGAATCATAAAATGACAGGTATGGTATATCTAATCGGTGCAGGCCCTGGCGATGTTAAACTCATTACTGTAAAGGGTCGCGAATGTATTGAAAAAGCAGATGTAATTGTATATGACTATTTAGCAGATGCTCATTTGTTAGAATGGGCTCGCCCAGATGCAGAGTTGATTTACGCTGGTAAACAATGTAAAGATCACACCATGCACCAATGGGAAATTAATGAGCTGTTAGTTCAAAAAGGTAAAGAAGGTAAAATCGTAGCGCGCTTAAAGGGCGGTGATCCACTCGTGTTCGGTCGCGGTGGTGAAGAGGCGATGGCTCTTGGGGAAGCTGGTGTACCATTTGAATTCGTACCAGGCGTAACATCTCCAATTGCAGCCCCTGCTTATGCAGGTATTCCTGTAACACAACGCGCTATGGCTACATCCTTTGCGGTTGTAACCGGTCATGAGGATCCAACTAAAGCCGTATCTGGCATTCATTGGGAAGGCCTTGCTACAGCGGTAGATACACTTTGCTTTGTAATGGGTGTTGGCAACTTGCCTACCATTGCAGAAAAATTGATGGCTCATGGACGCCCAGCTTCTACACCAGTAGCGCTTGTTCGTTGGGGTACAAAAACAGTTCAAGAAGTTCTCGTATCTACCCTTGAACATGTAGTAGAAGACGTAGAAAAGGCACAACTAAAAGCGCCAGCTATCATTGTAGTAGGCGATGTAGTTAACCTCGTGAAAAATTACAATGGTTCGATAATAAACCTTTATTCGGCAAAACTATTGTAGTTACACGCGCTCGCTCCCAAGCTAGTGCATTCCGCGAAAAATTAGCAGCTCAAGGTGCTAATGTAGTAGAAGCGGCAGCGATTAAAACATCTCCATTGGAGTTGTTTGATGAAGATAAACGCATTATCAATAATACAAAACAATACCAATGCATCGTATTCACTTCTGGTGAAGGAGTTCGTTACTTCTTTGATGCTCTTTACAAAGAGGGCAAGGATACACGTGCATTAGGTAATTCTAAAGTGGCCGCTATCGGCTGTGCTACAGCTCGTGAACTTCAAAAATACGGCATCGTACCAGATATTATTCCTGTAGACTACAAAGCTGAATCTGCTGTAAAGGCTCTTGAAGAAGAACTCAAAGCAGGGGACTCCGTACTCTTGATTCAACCAAAAGTAGCGCGCGACGTAATTCCACGCTCTTTGCGTCATCATGATATAGATGTAGATATTTTGCGTTTATATGAAACGACACAAGATACATCTCAACAAGAAGCATTAGTAAATGCATTAACTGCAGGTACTGTAGACTATATTACGTTTACAAGTTCCTCTACAGTAACCAATACAATTCAATTGTTGGGCGATGATGCATTGAAACTATTAGGCAATACTAAGATTGCTTGCATCGGACCTATCACAGCTGCTACAGCTATGAGTGCAGGTCTTAAACCTGCTGTCATCAGCGATGTATATACAACTGATGGCTTGGTAAATGCTATTGTAAAGGACATTTAGGAGGATTACATGTACGATTTAACATACCGTCCTCGCCGCTTGCGTATCAATCCAGAAATGCGTGATTTGGTACGCGAAACGACACTCGACGTAACTGATTTAATTTATCCACTATTTATCGTTCCTGGTGAAGGTATCAAAAAAGAAATCGATACGTTGCCAGGCCAATACCACTTATCCGTTGATGAAGCTGTAAAAATGGCTCAAGAGGTATATGATCTTGGTATTCTTGGCGTAGAAATCTTCGGTATTCCTACATATAAGGACGAACAAGGTTCCTCCGCATGGGATATGTCCCAACCTGTACAACAAGCTATTAAAGCTATCCGTGCAGCTGTGCCAAATCTATTGGTCGTAGCTGATGTGTGCTTGTGCCAATATACTACAACAGGCCATTGTGGCATGATTGATGACCATGAAATCTTAAATGATGAAACATTGCCATTGCTCTGTAAAGTAGCGGTAAGCCAAGCGGAAGCCGGTGCTCATATGGTGGCCCCATCCGATATGATGGACGGCCGTGTAGGTGCTATCCGTGAATCCCTTGATGCAGCTGGTTATACAAATGTATCTATCATGAGCTATGCCGCAAAATACGCATCTGCTTACTATGGTCCATTCCGTGGTGCTGTTAACTCGGCTCCTAAATTTGGTGATCGCAAGTCCTATCAAATGGACCCAGCTAATCGCTTAGAAGCTTTCAGAGAAATCGAGCTGGATATCGCTGAAGGTGCAGATATTATTATGATTAAACCAGCCTTATCCTACTTGGATATCGTTCGCGAAACACGTGACCGCTATGAATTACCTGTAGCGGTATACAATGTGTCTGGCGAATATGCAATGGTTAAATCCGCTGCAGCAGCTGGTCTTATCGACGAAGAACGCCTCGTTATGGAAACAATGCTTTCCATGAAGCGCGCTGGTGCTAAAATCATCATTACGTACCATGCTATAGATATTGCTAAATGGTTACAAAAGTAAGGAGAAACCATGTTCCAACTCGGTAAATCTGAAAAGGCCTTTGAAGAGGCTAAACGTTATATGCCAGGCGGCGTAAACAGTCCGGTTCGTTCCTACCGCAGTGTAGGTTCTAACCCTCCGTTTATCAGCAGCGCTAGCGGCAGCCGTATTTATGATATCGATAACAACGAATACATCGACTATGTGTTGAGCTGGGGTCCTATGATTTTGGGCCATGCGAACCCTGAGGTTATCGCTAGCTTGCAAGAGGCGATTCCTCGCGGTACTAGCTATGGCGCACCTACATTGCTAGAAACAGAATTGGCGAAAAAGGTGCAAGCCTTCATGCCATCTATGGAGGTTATCCGCCTCGTTAACTCTGGTACTGAGGCAACTATGAGTGCCTTGCGCGTAGCTCGTGGCTATACTGGTCGCGATCGTATCGTAAAATTCGTTGGCTGTTACCATGGTCATAGTGATGCGCTCTTGGTAAAAGCTGGTTCTGGCCTTGCTACCTTTGGCGTGCCAGACAGCCCTGGTGTTCCTCAAGGTGTAGCAGAAAACACCATAACCTTGCCGTACAATGACTCTGATGCGGTTCGCAAATTATTCGACGAGATAGGCGATACTATTGCGGCTATCATCGTAGAACCTGTAGCAGGCAACATGGGCTGCGTGCCTCCAGAACCAGGCTTCCTTGAAACTTTGCGTGAAGTAACTAAGGCTCATGGTGCATTATTGATCTTTGACGAAGTAATGTGTGGCTTCCGCGCTAGCAGCGGCGGTGCACAAAAACGTTACAATATTAAACCTGACCTTACATGCCTTGGTAAAATCGTTGGCGGTGGCATGCCACTCGCTGTATTTGGCGGTGCTCGTGAGATTATGAACCAAATTGCACCAGCTGGTCCTATTTACCAAGCCGGTACATTAAGCGGTAACCCTATTGCCGTTACCTCTGGTCTTGCAACGCTTTCCATTTTGCAACGCGACCCAACAATTTTTAAACAAGTTGAAGATGCAACCATAGCCCTTTGTGAAGGTTTTGAACGCTTGGCAGCTCAATACAATGTGCCTGTTGTCGTGCAACGGGTAGGCTCCATGTTCACCATCTTCTTCACTGATAAACCAGTTAAGAACTTCGATGATGCAGCATCTTGCAACGAAGAACAATTCAAAATGTTCTTCCACCATAATTTGAGCCATGGTATCTACTATGCGCCAAGCCCTTATGAAAGTAACTTCGTATCTATCTGCCATAAGAGTAGTGAAATCGAACGCACATTAGCCGTTGCTGATGAAGCTTTCAAAAAAATCAGTGATACACTACTATAAAGATTAGTGATACACTACTATAAAAATTAGTGATACATTATTATAAAATATATAGTTTGTAGTTGTTTATGTATCGATGTAGGTGATGAACATGCAGTTTTATAAGAACTTAAAGCGTGCTCGCGTGCGCATGGGCAAAAGCCAAATCGAAGTAGCAAAGGCCGTAGGTATCAGTAATGCGGCGCTTTCAAATTACGAAACAGGGTATCGCGAACCAGATTTAGATACACTCTGTGCCCTGTCTCGCTATTATGGATTGACCTTGGATGAGCTGCTAGATGTAAATGGAGAACAACACGAGCCCATCTATGATCTCAGTCCTGTACTCAAAAATAAATACATCGCCTATAAAGGTGAAGTATTCGAGTTGAAAGACTCACAAAAACGTGCGCTCTTGCGCGAGCTAGATAATCTATTTACTAAATTTGAGAAATCAAAAGTAGAAGATAAAAGTAGCAAGCCAAAAACGTACAAACATGGGAACCCACATATCAATCGAGCGGGCCTAGCTAACAGCACTGGTAGCTTAGCGGCACGACGAAACATAAAGTAGAAAGACTATTATTAATTGCATAATAAGTGAACTCTATTTTGAGTTCTAGATAGTAAGTCAGTAAGGACAATATTATAATATATTTATATAGCCTAGAGAAACGTTTATAGAGAACTATGAGTGTTCTTTAGCTTTATATATCTATAATTAAAGCTTTTTGAAAGGCTTTAATTA
>NZ_QSDY01000049.1 GCF_003463825.1 Veillonella sp. AM51-8BH | reverse complement strand
TTTATAAAATATAACATTAAAATAATGCAGTAGAAATCGGAAATCCACTAGATTCCTACTGCATTTATAGAGAGAATTATTTATTTAATATTTTATCAAACTAAACGGATAAAATTTGTTTGGCATCAGCCACAATCTGTTCTAAAGAAACTCCATTTTCTCTTAACAGTTCAGTTGCATCATAACGATCGTGGAACTCTTTAGCAATACCGTAGTTTTTAACGCGCACATTAGATGGACCATAGAAACTAGCTACACGTTGGCCCCAACCGCCTTCAACTACACCATCTTCTAAAGTAAATACAACAGAATGATTTGCTTTCAACTCTTCTAATAATTCTTCATCAAGACCAGAAGCAAATTTAGGGTTTACTACGGTTGCATTAATACCGTCTTTAGCCAATTCATCGGCAACTTGATTAGCTAGATGATAAAAATTACCTAAACCTAACAAAGCAATACCTTCACCACGGCGAGTTACTTGAGATTTATGTAAAATACTATAGTCCGTTGTATCAGGTACACCAGTAGATGTAAATTTGCCTACTGGTACACGAATAGCTACTGGATGTTCGTGTTGATGAACTGCATATTCAGTCATAGCCAATAGTTCTTCATTACTAGTAGGTGCCAAATATACTAAATTAGGAATATTTGTAAGCATAGGAATATCAAAGAAACCTAAATGAGTGACATCGTTCATGCCATATACAGATGCCATATGATTGATGATAACTGCACTGTTATTATTTACACAAAGATCTTGTACCAATTGGTCATAGGTACGTTGTAAGAACGTACTATATACATTAAACACTGGCTTACCACCATTTTTCGCAATGCCAGAGCTCATCGCAATAGCATGTTCTTCCGCAATACCAACGTCTATATATTGTTTACCAGCCTCGTTACGCCATTTAGCATTAAACCCAAAACCACCTGGTGTACCTGCAGTAATAGCTACCACTGTTGGATCTACTTTAATTTGTTCCATCAAATAGTCCGCAATTGTACCAGCATAGGTCGGACCATGATGTTCCTTTTTGAGTTTACCTGTTTCTAAATCAAATGGCATAGTCCAGTGGAAGGCCTCTTTATTTTGCTCTGCAATAGCATAGCCCTTACCTTTTTGAGTAACAATATGTAAAACGATAGGATGGTTAATATCTTTTACAGCCTTAAACACATTGATTAATGTCTCTAAATCATTACCATCGGCTACAAAACGATAATCTAAACCAAGAGCCTTAAAGAAATTATTAGAGCTTTCACCATTAGACTCGCGCAACTCTCGAAGACCACGATACAAACCACCATGATTTTCTGCAATGGATTGGTCATTATCGTTGATGATAATAATCATATTGCTATCTAATGTAGCCGCATAATCTAGACCTTCAAATGCTTCCCCACCAGACAAAGAACCATCACCAATGATAGCGATAATATTTTCAGAGTTCCCCTTTAAATTTCGAGCAGTAGCAAGGCCAGATGCTAAGGAGATAGATGTGGACGTATGACCAATATTAAAGAAATCATGCTCACTTTCAGTAGGATCTGTATAGCCCGTTACATCATCATAATGATCATGCTCTAAAAATGCCAACGCACGACCTGTAACCATCTTATGTACATAGGACTGATGAGATACGTCGTATACGATTTTATCTACAGGGGAATTAAATACATAGTGTAAAGCCATAATCATTTCAGCTGCACCCATAGGTGGTCCAAAATGGCCGCCGTGCTCAGAAACCTTTGTCATGAGAGCTTGACGAGCTTGTGCTGTTAAATCTGTTAATTCAGAAATAGATAAGCCTTTTAAATCGGCTGGAGATTTTATATCAATTAAATTCATATGTGTTCCTTTCATTAGGTATCGTGTAACAATACAACCTTTAGAATTTGTATTGTCTTACTAACCGTGCTATACTGTATTTCCAACATGTAATAAGTATAGAACTTAAAGTTAGGTTTAAGTCAAGCGAAAACGTAAAATATAATTCTAACCTTTAAAAATATATACGTATACTACATGCTCAATACATTACTCCTGACACAAAATGTATTTACAAATTTAATATGAACCCATAAGGAGGTCCTATGACATATACTGTTGGCGAAATCGCAAAAAAACTAAATGTGGCACCTTCTACATTGCGTTACTATGATAAAGAAGGTCTATTGCCCTTCGTAGAACGTTCTGCTGGTGGTATCCGTGTATTCCATGACACAGATATGGATTGGTTAGAATTGATTGAATGCATGAAGCATACCGGTATGCCTATTAAGGAAATCAAACATTTTATCGACTACTGCGTCGAAGGTGATAGTCGCATTAATGAAAGATTATCTATTATCAAAAATCAACGAGATCGCGTATTAGTAGAAATCGAAAGCCTACAAGCACGCTTGTCCATGCTAGAATTTAAAACATGGTTTTATGAACAAGCTCAGGCAAATGGAACTACTAGTTTTTATGAAAGCTTAACACCTGATGACGTTCCTGTAGAGTATCATAAGTATTTCGAACGCAAATGGCGCGCCGATAAAGAAGCCGCTGAAAAAGGTGAATCACCTAAAAAATATAAAGCTGTATAACAAAGAGGAGCTATCCAACGGATAGCTCCTCTTTTACATTACATAATGATTATAGAACCACTAAGATTAGCAATGCTAAAAGGCTGTAATGTTTATTTATTGGGACTTTCAAATATAGTTTTATACCCCTCATCGGTGATAGCAACGATTTGTTCAATTTCCTCTGTTGGATCGTCTGTGAACGTAAAGCTTTCACCGGCATCAAAGGATGCACTTGTACCACAGGAGGAACTCAAATCGCGTGGCACCGGACGAAGTTCTATATTTCTTACCCCTTCAGGGGCTTCACGCTTGAAGCGAATCGCTCCAAAGTGAGAGTAAAATGTAGCAATATATTTCATAATTACTCATTTCTAGCCTACGCATTTGCTCGTTTTGTATTAAGGATAGCAATGATAAGAGCTACTACAAAACCAATACCTACTGCAATTTGACCATTCAATGTAGGGCCAGCACCAGAAGCAGCTAAACCAAAGTTATGAGCGAATGCAGCACCTGCTGCAAGACCGAGCACCGTTACAGCAGAGTCAGAGTTACCTTCACCAGTCATGATCAATTGACGCAATGGGCAGCCACCGAGCAATACACTACAGAAACCTGCAAGTGCCATACCTAGGAAGTTCCATAATCCATCTGTATGTGCAATCGGTTGGTTTTCAAAGCCAAGATGGAAATTACCAAAGCTAATATTTACAACAAATACACCAATGAGAACAGCTAAATAGCCAAAGATAAGGATAGATTTTTTGAACAAGAATAAATCGCGGAAACCACCAACGGTACAAAGACGACTAACTTGAGATAAGCCACCTACCACGAGGCCTGCCGCCAAAGAAATTAACCAAGGTGCATGCATAGCACCAGGACCTTTTTGACTAAAGAAGATAAATGCTGGAGCCGCTACTACTAAAACTAGCAAACCAACTTGGATAGCAGGCATCATAGCGGACTCTAATTTACTCAATGCATAGGTACGCTGTAAAGAATAACCTTTTTTCAAGAATATAGTACCAAAGCCGATACCACCAGCAAAACCAGCAATACCAAACAACGCATTTAAGTCCCCGCCGCCAAGTCTTAAAATCATACGAATCGGACAACCGAGGAACATCAAAGCACCAATCATAACAAAGAAGCCGAGAATAAATCGAATAATTGGAGAAGAACCACCTTTGCTTTGATGTTCACCACGAATCATGGACAATACATAAGCCCCTAAAATAAGACCAATAATTTCTGGACGAATGTACTGTACTGGTACAGCACGATGTAAACCTAGGCCACCGACAGTATCGCGAATAAAGCAAGCAATACAGAAGCCCATATTGCCTGGATTGCCAGCTAATACGAGGAAGCCTGCAATAGCGCCAATAATAAGGCCTGCAATAATTAAATTCCTTTTTTCATGAGACCCACTCATAATAAACTCCTTTCAAACAAACTACACTACAAATATATGAGTATATACTCCCACCCTATCAAGTATATGACTCATGATATAATAACCATAAATACACCTTGTTATTCATGGAGATTACCTATGAACTATATCTATTTAGATAATGCAAGTACCACGTTCCCTAAAGCACCTAATGTGGCTAATGCCATGGCAAACTATATAACGAACTATGGTATCAATATTAACCGTGGCTCCTACGCCCTCGCCTACGATGTAGAGGATATTATCTATACAACGAGACAACGACTAAATACTTTATTCAACGGTCATGATCCATCTCACGTCACTTTTACGCAGAATGTGACAATGAGCTTAAACATGGTCATCAAGGGCCTGTTGAAAGCCGGTGATCATGTACTCGTTAGCGCTATGGAGCACAACGCAGTCATGAGACCACTTACCCAACTACTAGATAAGGGCATTACCTTTGATATTATTCCTTGTGATGTTACAGGCTCTATTGAAATAGATGCCATTAAGTCTCTTATCCGTCCAAATACAGTGGCTATTATTACCAACCACGCATCTAATGTATGTGGCACCATACAGCCTATTGAATCAATAGGTGCTATCTGCAAGGCTCATAATCTACATTTCATTGTAGACGCAGCCCAAACAGCTGGTGTTATCCCTATTGATGTGAAAGCATATCATATAGATGCACTTTGCTTTACGGGGCATAAAGGCTTATTGGGACCACAAGGTATTGGTGGCATTATTTTAACCAAAGAAATGGCGCAAATCTTAACCCCTCTTATCGCTGGCGGTACAGGTAGCTTCTCACATTTAGAAACGATGCCTACCCATATGCCCGACGCCTTTGAAGCAGGCACGTTAAATCTACCTGGCATCATAGGTCTCAATGAAGGCCTCTCCTATATTGAGTCACAAGGAATGGAGAACATTCACAATCACGAGCTAGCGTTAACACAAGCCTTTCTAGAAGGATTACAATCAATAGATGGTATTAACATCGTTGGTAAACAAGATATCCAAGATAGAACTGCCGTTGTATCCATCACAATCGATAGTATGGATCCGGCCAGCATTGCTTACGAACTAGAATCTAATTATCACATCATGACACGTGTTGGTCTCCACTGTGCCCCGCGAGCACACCAAACACTAGGAACCTATCCAGAAGGAACTGTGCGCTTTTCCTTCGGCTATACCAATACATATGAAGATGTGAAATCCGCATTGTCTGCGCTAAATAAAATCGTAAAAAATACTAAATAATACATAATCGTTAAGGCTATATACTTCGGTATATAGCCTTTTATGCTTCTACGCTTCACATAAACGACCAATAGCATCAGCTCTACAACGTTTACAGTGCGTCATCTGCGGCACATAGTGACCAATAAACTGACGTATAGTATCGATTTCCTCCGCAGTTGGGCCTCGATGGCTTTCAAAAGCCGTATCATGAACCGGAATCATGGCAATACAGTTCATCAAATCCACGCCCCAGGCTTCCGCTTGTTTAGCGATAGCTGGTACATGATTCATATTTACATCCGGTACTACTACAGTATTAATCTTAACGATAATGTTCTTTTCCTTTAATTTTCGAATACTTTCAGCCTGACGTTCTAACAAAATACGAGCCCCATCGATTCCCTTGTAAATATTTCCATCATAGCGAACCATGGAATACACATATTTACCAATTTCTGGATCGATAGCATTAGCGGTAATCGTAACATGAGTAATCCCTAAATCAGCGATTTCATCGATATAATCAGGTACGGCTAAACCATTACTAGATAAACAGAGCATAACATGGGGAAAATCTTTTTTTACGAGGCGGAAGGTTTCCAGTGTCTTATCTGCATCACACATAGGATCACCAGGCCCTGCAATGCCGACAACAGAAATATCTTTGCGTGCATCAAATACCTTATGCACAAAGGCTGCTGCCTCTTGTGGCGTATATACATGCTGTGTCACACCAGGTCTATTTTCATTAGCGCAATCGTACTTGCGATTACAATAATTACATTGAATGTTACAATTTGGTGCTACTGGCAAATGTAAACGTCCCCAATTAGCGGCAGCATCCTTGTTGTAACATGGATGATTTTGTAGGAAACTTTGTCCTTGAACTTCTTTCATAATTAACCTTTCCGACCAAATCTAATAGCATCCTTGTGGCATACATGTAAACAGTCACCACAGTTGGTGCAATTCATTTCATTTGGTCGTGTGCCCATTTCACAAATACGTAGACACGCATCACAATCGTCACAATCACTAGTTTTATATACTTTAAAAATGGAAATTTTCCGTAATAATTCCATTACCCCACCAAATGGACATACAAATCGGCACCAAGCATTAGCGATGATAAGGGAACCAGCAATGATGGACACGACCGTTATAGTGCGAGCCGCCCAATACCATTCTGAGAACTGCATAGATAAAATGACTGCATTAAAATATTCATCGCTCGTCCGAATAGGAATCATAATACGGGGATTACCAAATTTAAAATACACAATAAGACCTAAAATTATAGTAGCTACCATGCCGAGTTGTAGGAATCGCATATAATTCTTACGATTTCTTAAAGGCCCCATAGATATTTTTCCCAGCATTTGGTTAACCCATCCACTTGGACAAAACCAGCTACAGAACGCACGGCCAAAGAATACAACCATAATTGGCAGAATAATCCACCAAGCATAGAAATATGTGGTAATACGGCCCCAGCAGGTAATCATGGAGCAGCTTTCACAGTTAACAAACGGCACGATATAAGGGCATCGGAATATACCATAATATACCCATTTCCCCATAATAAAGAGGAATATAAACTGTACGATACGACGCCAAAGCGTTAAATTCTTAGGGGCTTGTTTCCCAGATACACCAGAACTACCTTGAGACCCACAGGTTGCTGATGATGGACAATGACTACACATCTTTTACACCAAACCTTTCTATCAAATCGAGACCTCTCGCACTATGAACGGATGTGAATCCGTGATTTTCTAAGATTTGTTGTCCTTCTTGGGACCGTGTAAATTCAATATAATCGGCAGCTAGTGCACGATCTTGTACATATTTCATTGTATTAATGGTGAAAGTAAGTGGTGCAGGCGGCACAAATTGTGCAGGAATGGAGAAGTACTCAATACGATCCTTGAATCGATCATGTGTGGTAAGACGCTTTTCAATAATGGATACATCTGCTTTACCTTCTACAAGGTCACACATCATGGAGATAACACAAGCATTTTCGGCTATCATGTTTTTCATAATACCATCGGTTAAGCCTGACAGTTTCATAATCCCCTTTACGGAAGCACTACCAGGAGGGGATGCACCTAACGGTAACATAACGCGTACACCGGGCTCTGCCATATCCTTCAAATCGCGAATCCCTGCGGGATTCCCCTTAGGTGTAACAATAACATAATCCGTAAAACATAATGGTTCAAAAGCAATACTTACGCCCTTTTTGCGCATGTTCTTTGCCAACTCTAAACCGCGAGCACCAAAGACTTCTGTGCGACTCTTTTCAGCAAGCAACGATTTACCAATAGCACCTGCAAAGGCACCAGTGTACTGAATATTGTGCCCTGTATGCATCGTGTAGACTTGGTTTAAATCGAGAAATGCTTCAGATAATCCTCCACAAGTCCATACTTGTAACGAATCAGATTGTGTTGGCTTATAGGCACCTCGTATAAACGACGGTACCGCTGATGCGGCTGCTAACGCTAAAGCACCACCAATAAACTGGCGACGGGATATATCCTTTTTCAAAAATCCCATGTACTTACCACCTTTCACTGAACTTTACAGTACTAAGCATATACTCACATTATAGTATAAAAACCATAAGCTTTTCTGATTATATGCATAAGTTTGATTAATTCACTTATACAGATTAATCATATAAACTCTATTTTTAAAGGTATTATTATAAATTTCATCATATATTTCTACATCTATTATATTGAATATTTATTAAATTCAGTAAATATGATAATCCCTGAGAATCAAAGGAATATAAAAAAGAGACTATGCATTAAACGCATAATCCCTATTCATAAAAGCAAAAAGGCGGCACAACCAAATGGTTGTACCGCCTTGATTCATCAATTATTCAGCAGTGAATGGCAATAAAGCAATTGCACGTGCACGTTTGATAGATGTAGTCAATTTGCGTTGATGTTTTGCGCAAGTACCGGAAATACGACGAGGTAAGATTTTGCCGCGTTCAGTCGTAAAACGACGAAGTTTAGCAACGTCTTTATAGTCGATTTGATCGATATGGTCTGCACAGAAAACGCATACTTTTCTTCTTGGCTTTCTGCCTCTATCTCTTCTCATTGCGAATCCTCCTTTTCGAATTAGTAGGAGTCCCTGACACTAGAACGGGATGTTTTCGTCATCGCCGCCTGTACTGAAACTATCAAAATTGGACCCACCTTCGAAAGAATTAGTATTCATATCAAGGGATTGGCCCACAAAGTTCGCTACTACTTCAGTAACGTACCGTTTTTGACCGTCCTGAGTCTCGTAAGAACGAGTTTGCAAACGACCTTCTACAAAGCAACGACTGCCTTTACGAAGATTGCCTGCCGCTTCACCAAGTTTACCCCAAGCAACGCAGTTGATAAAAGCAGTTTGTTCTTTCGTCTCATTTGTTGTGGAATCAATATAGGTGTTTGTAGCAGCTACTGTGAAAGTTGCTACAGCACGACCAGTTTTGGTATAGCGTACTTCAGGATCACGAGCTAAATTACCTAGAATTTGTACAGAGTTCATGTTTTCCTCCAGGCTTTAATTATGCTTCGTGTTTAACAATTAGATGTCTTAGGACTTCATCGTTGATTTTCAATACACGATCGATTTCTTTGATTTCAGCAGGTGCTGCTTCAAAGTTAATCAATACATAGAAACCGTCAGTGAATTTCTTCACAGCGTAAGCAAGACGACGCTTGCCCCAACGATCTACCTTTTCTACTGTGCCGCCTACACGAGCAATTAAAGCTTCTACTTTTTCAATAACAGCGTTAGTTGCTTCCTCTTCAGCTGGTTTCACAATAAACATGACTTCGTATTTGTTCATACAAAATCACCTCCTCTTTCGGACTAATGCCCCTATCGACACATAGGGGTAGGAAGTGCTTACCATCAATAAGCCTTACTATTATAACCTAAAAAAAGAATGAAAGCAAGAGTTCAAATTTAAACCCTTGCTTTCACCAATATTATATACGATTATATTTTTCATCCTCAGGAAAAGCGATAATGGCGCAGATAATAACAAATAATGTAATGACCCCCATCATAGGATCTGCCGAGTCATTTGGCAAGAAGGTAAGCATCAACGATGATACAATACCACTACCATATTGCATAGCCCCTAATAATGCTGCCCCAGAGCCAGCCATTCTACCTGCTCTATCTAATGCTAATGCATTCGTTACAGCTGCAATGATGCCGTTCATAGAGAAGAATAAAAAACAACCAATAACGATTAACCACAGTGAATGGTAGCCTAAGACAATCAATCCCATTACAACAGATACACAAATAGCAGCAAATAATGTGGCATATCGCAATAATCTATCGAGACGTATAGCACTTACAATACGTCGATTGATTGCGCTTAGTAACATAACACCAATAATATTAACAGAAAAGAGATAACCAAAGTACTCTTTTGGTACCTCATAGACATCAATATATACATAAGGCGAACCTGTTAAAAACGCATAGATAGCAATATAAAAGGAACTGACACATAGTGTATATTTCATAAAGCCTTTATTGCGCAATAAAATCCAATAATTATTATAGGTATGTGCTATAGACTTTTTACTACGTTTCTCTACAGGATGTGTTTCAGGAATGACTAATATAGCAACAAGCATTAAAATACCGATGGCAACAAGCAACCAAAATATGGAATGCCATGTATACCACACGAGTAGATGCCCTGCTAGCATCGGCCCTGCAATAGGTGCTATAGCCATAACAATGGCTAATGTAGATAACATTTTTGCAGCCTCAGTCCGACCGTATAAGTCGCGAATCATAGCCCGTGATAACATGGGTCCTACGCAAGCACCAAAGGCCTGGAATACGCGCCAAGCTAGTAATTCTAGCATAGACGAACTTAAGGCACAGCCCACAGACCCTATAATAAATAAGACTATCCCCATAATCAAAGGCTTCTTACGACCAATTTTATCGCTAACAGCTCCCCAAAAAAGCTGAGCCAGCGCAAAACCTATTAAGAAACCAGTCAACGTTAATTCTGCATCACCATGGAGATCACGCCCCATCTCTGGCATGGCAGGCAAATAAATATCCGTCGACAACGATGTAAACGCCATCAAAGCACTTAATATAGAAGTAAAAAGCCATCCTTTATTGCTAATCGTCAGCATAAAGACACCACTTTCATGTAAAATCGCACTATAATATGTATTTATTTAGATTATATCAAAAACAAAGTTAATCCTATATAGTTTTGATATTTTTCAATAAAAAAGCGTAGTAAAATACTACGCAAAAATTGGCATATAACCAAATGTCAATTCTATTTTTCCTAAAATTACATTGATATACTAATCCTAAGAGTCATCACGTGAGTTAGGCCCATCACCGAAAGGTGGTGATACTATGAGCAAATTCGAAAAGTACTACTTAATTCTTTTTGTAATTTCCATAGCAATATCACTCTTTGCACTATTCAAATAGTATAAAGACAAAAGCCTAACGCAACAGAGTATTCAAAATACTCGCACGCTAGGCAATCATAAGAAAACATTTATAAGATGAGCCTAACGCAACCACACGTTGATGGCTCTCTTTTTATTTATTATACATCAAATGCGAAATTTCTTAAAGGAATTATATGATAAATGGCTCATTATCATTAACGATATACACATTTCTATTAGGTACTAATGCCTCTAATCTCTCAGGATTATCAGTGTGAACCGGAATAATAACGTCAGGATTAACTAATTCTATAAACTTAATCAAATTATCTTTAGACACATGACCACTGGCATGACATATATAAGATGGATAGATATTTAGTAGATTTCTTAACGGAAGATTTTCCTCAATATATCCTGTCCACATTGAATATATAATACGTACATCATCTTTAGGGAACTCTTTAATTTTAGAAATAAAATTTTCTGTCCCTCTTACTAAGGATACAAATCCATGTTCCATATAGTATTTAGGATACTTGCCTTTATCAAGAACTAGCGGACTATCATGTCTACGATACAAAGAACTTTCATAATATACATTGTTAATCACAGTATCTAATATTCTTTTCTGATAAGCATCACAAATGAGTACTTTATCAGTTGGCATATTCTGCCAAATCCCCATAATACGGTCAATATTCGTAGAGGAACACATAACAAAAACATATTTCCCATCTTGAATATATGAAGAAATATCGTCTAACACTGTGGCTTCAGATATATAATCACCTGCGTCTCTAGACAATGAGGTGCCCTCTGTAATTAATACATCAACCTCACCTATATAGGTATTAACTAATTTGTCTAATACGTGATGGCGCAACCCATGCATCCGGAAATCACCTGTATATAAGACACGTTTACCTTCTGCTTCAATGACAAACATATAACTATCCGCAGCACTATGATCGATAACTAAAGGTCTGATACGTATATCACCAATAGAAAAGACATCTCCGCCCCGAAATGTATTAGCACCTAATAAGCGCAAGTATAAACCTCTATCTTGATACTCAGCACCTATTAGCGCGATTTCCTTACTTAATTCACCCATATATAATGGAATTTCTGATAGTGCAGAGGTTAGTTGGCCTAAATGATCCATATGATAATGAGAAATCACAATACCGTCACAATCCGGCATTCCTTTTGTAACACCGTCTATATCCAGATTTATAGGTGTGTACTTTTCATCTAAACTTAATTCATTACCAAAATCTAACATAATGTGAGTAGATGCTGTACTAATTTCTATGGCACTACCACCAATCTGATGAGTGCCACGATGGATAATTATATTCATACTTAACCTTTGCTAGGAATAGTTAGTAATGTCTCTGCTCGATATAAACGATCCAAATTTTCTGACCAATTATCTACTTTATTTTTATAAGGCGCTTTACTTACTTTTTGAGCTTGTAATACAACAAAACGGATTTGTTTTAATTCAGGCTCTTGTTTCAAAATATTTTCGCACAAAGATCGTAACCGCTTACGTTTACTAGAGTCTATCATTTCTTTGCATTCTTTAAACTGTTGTGACACAACAGTTTTGGATGGATAACTAGGAGTATTAGGTTTATCCGGATCAATACGAAGCATCAAATTGGTCTCTGCTCCACCGTCCTCTTTGGCACAAGATCTTTCATCAAATAAAACGACTAACTCTGCTTCATTTGTATGTTTATATCCATGTAATTTCTTTAGCTGCTGTATACCCTCATGCTCCTTCACAGAATTAATCTGTTTTATATCTAGAAGTCTATAATATGTATAAGCTTCTAAAACGCATCGTAGTAAAGTTCCTCACTGCCAGAAGGCCGATACTTTAATTCAATGACAGAATAACATTTATTATCTTTGTTATATCCTAATAAATCTATTTTTCCGTAAGAATCATTTTGTGTCGCTTTTAAAGGTGTTTGATAATCAAAGATATATCCTAATCCATCGACGTTACCTTGATAAAATAATAGCTTCGCTAAGATTTCCTCTTTTCGATTTGTAATTTTTAGGGCATCCACGTTTTCATCTGTATTCGGATGATTTATCTTAAAATGTTCTGGTCTTACAGGTATTAAGTTTAACCAGTCCTTTATAAAATTATCATTTATAAGGGTTTCGGCAATAACTTCACTATACAAGTCTTTAGAACCAGTTACTTTTCCCTTGTAATTTACAACAGCTGACTTATAAAAATTTGCTGCAAATTTTGTACCACCTATTTCATCAGAAGGAGTTAAACCATAGGTTGTTTTAAACTCTTTAAACTTATCATCTCGCTCAATACAATCAAATATTTTCTTAATAGACAGCTTACAAGCTACCATAATAAATTCCCTCCAAAAAGCAATTTACTTCCTAAACATAGCCAATAATTTAGCTCACATTACATACAAACAATCAAGGTATTTAATCATAATCTCATTATATCAATAGCTATTTCATGAGTAAATAATGAAGAAGTCGATTAAATACTAACGCTCTCTTTATCTATAGCTATTTCATGAGTAAATAATGAAGAAGTCGATTAAATACTAACGCTCTCTTTATCTATATATACTTTATCAT
>NZ_QSDY01000048.1 GCF_003463825.1 Veillonella sp. AM51-8BH | reverse complement strand
ACTAAGACAGGTAATAGTTTTAATATTATAAAATTTGATGAGAAGTATATAGTTATTTCTATACCTAGTAATGATATCGTAAATATGCTTCAATTGAGTTTGAAAAAAATAAAAGACTTGTTAATGTCTGGTAGAACGTTTGAAACAGTCAAAGATATTATGGAGTTCCTCGGTGGTAAACAGTATAGTCAAAAAGATTCATATTACTATTCTATTTACAAAGAGCTTGTATCTGAGATGAGCATTGTTGAGAAAGATTATAAAAAGGTAGAGGTAAAAAAGGGAAAATTAAAAAAATATGTATTCATTATTGATGAAATTAATCGTGGTGAAATTTCTAAAATTTTTGGTGAATTATTCTTCTCTTTAGAGCCTGGATATAGAGGGGAAACTGGAGCAGTATCTACACAATACTCAAATTTATATGATGAAGCTGATGAAAAATTTTATATTCCTGAGAATGTATACATTATAGGAACAATGAATGATATAGATCGTTCTGTAGATAGTTTTGATTTTGCTATGCGTAGGCGTTTCCGTTTTATTGAAATTACACAAAATGATCGTGAGAATATGTTAGATTCTTTGTCTCCAGAAACAAAAAAAGATGCACTTAATAGAATGAATGCTTTAAACAAGGTAATTGCTGAAACTGAAGGATTAAATGAAAATTACCAGATTGGCCCATCATACTTCCTACATCTAAAAAATATTGATGTTGATGATTTGTGGACTGATTATTTGCAGCCCCTTTTACATGATTATATTCGAGGTATGTATAATGAAAGTTCTTTAATGGATAGTTTTAAGGTGGCTTATTTTGGTAATGACGATGAATCTGCTGAGAATTAGAGATAATAGTCAAATTAAGAAAGAAGCATTTTATAAGATTAAAAAACTAGAGACAAAGATTCTTAATGTGACGTTAAAAAATCTGGAAAAAGAAGGTGTATTTGTATTTCCAGAAGCAATACTTGAATCTGAAGATCTTGAACAAAGTCAGATGATTCTTCAAGATGAAAATGGTGTCTATAAAACTAGTAATATTATGGGATTTATTGGCTATGGAGATGAACGACTAGTTATAAGTTCGAGATTTAGTGATAACCATGAAGATTATTTTTTTCAATATTTGCTTAGTAGAGTGCTCGATACTCCCAATGTTGTAAATTTAGAAACAGATCTTAGCTATGATAATAGTATTGTTAACTATTTATACTTTTTATTTCCATATCTTTTGAGCGCTGCAATACGAAAAGGTCTATTTAAACAATATGTTTATAATGAATATAATGATAGAAATATAAAAGGTGTAATTGATATTGCAAGACATATAAAATGTAATACTCCTTTTATAGGTCGTATTGCCTATAGGCAAAGAGAGTTTTCGTACGATAACTACCTTTTGCACTTAATAAGACATACAATTGAGTTTATTCAGAATAAATCGTTTGGTAAAGCGATACTTTCTAAGATAAAAAATGAGGTACAATTAGTTGTAGATGCTACATATACATATAGGGTACATGATAGACAGAGTATTATTGATAAGAATAAAAAAATGTTAGTAAGGCATGCATACTATCATGAATATAGAGCTTTACAAAATTTATGCCTTTTAATATTGCATAATCAAAAAGGACAAATAGGGGTAGGCTATAATAAATTATATGGAATCTTATTTGATGGTGCATGGCTTTGGGAGGAATATATCAACTTATTAATTGGTAAAGCTTTTTATCATCCTAAAAATAAATCTCACACTGGTTCTGAACAATTATTTTCAGGTAATAGACAACAGGGGCTTATTTATCCAGATTTTATTGGTAGAGATGCAAATAATCGAATTATTGCAGATGCAAAATATAAACCTATAGATAACATCAGAAGTAAAGACTATTTACAAGTATTAGCATATATGTTTAGATTTGATGCTAAAACGGGATATTATTTATATCCAGAGTCTAAGGAAAGAGATAATGAACAATTATGGTTAAATCAAGGTACGAAATATGAACAAAATGTAAGTGCTAGAGATGATATTTATGTGATGAAATGTGGGTTAGAAATTCCTTGTAATGTCTCTAATTATCAGGAGTTTATTGATAAAGTTCAGATAAATGAACGTCAATTTATAAGAAAATTTAGTGATATATAATTCTAGACAAAGTGGACATAGTTTAAAGAGGTGAAAGTATTTGTTAGGGGAATTAGAACATTTACGACGAACTTACGCAAGATTATCTGCTGAATATATGGATCTATATAGATATTGGACGCGCTTAAGTAATGGCGAAGTATGTGATATTAATATAGTTGAGCGTGAAGATTATTCAGCAAAAGTTATTTCTTATGATATGGATAAAACAGAGTTGTCTAATCACATAGAGGAATTAAACGTAAAAATAATTGAAATAAAGAATAAAATACAGGAAATTTCACATTAAAATATTTTGCTCAAATAATTATGTCTCCAGGGAGGGAAATATATGTCTAAATATACTGTTAAATTTCATTATAAAGGTAAAAGTGCATCCACAACTGTAACTGTTGATGCTCGGAGTGAACATGATGCTCGTGAACAGGTTAGAGCAACATATGGGCAAAGTAAGCCTCCCATCATAATTTCTGTTAGAAAAGGTTAGTTAATAGTAAACTTTATTTTATAGGTTATATAGTTTTAATTAGTTGTATATGACAGAAACTAAAATGTTATTTGCTACGTATAGTCTTTATAAAATATAGCGTTAAGACCGCAAAAATGCTATAATAATATGATAATTCTATTATAGTGTTAGTAAAATGAGGTGAGATTGTGGCAGACCAACAATGGTCCCACGGGAATATTCATCCCGTTCAGATTGATAAAGAAATGAAGAACGCTTATATCGATTATGCGATGTCCGTAATCGTAATGCGTGCTCTTCCAGATGTGCGTGATGGCTTGAAACCAGTTCATCGTCGTATTTTGTACGCGATGCACGAAACAGGCATGACGCCAAATAAACCGTACAAGAAATCCGCTCGTATCGTCGGTGACGTACTCGGTAAGTATCATCCACATGGTGATAGTTCCGTTTATGATGCGACTGTACGTTTGGCGCAAGATTTCAATACGCGCTACCTCTTGGTAGACGGCCACGGTAACTTTGGTTCCATCGACGGCGATAGTGCCGCTGCGATGCGTTATACCGAAGTACGTATGGCAAAAATTACTCAAGAAATGCTCGCTGATATCGACAAGGAAACTGTTGATTTCATGCCGAACTATGATGAAAGCTTGCAAGAACCAACCGTATTGCCAGCGAAGATCCCAAATCTTCTCATCAATGGTTCCAGCGGTATCGCCGTAGGGATGGCGACAAATATTCCACCGCACAACCTTAACGAAGTATGTAATGGCCTTACAATGCTCATCGATAATCCAGATGTAACTGTGGAAGAATTGATGACACAAATCAAAGGTCCAGACTTCCCAACTGGGGCGCTCATTTTGGGCAGGGAAGGCATTAAAAAAGCGTACTCCACAGGTCGTGGTAGCGTAAAAATGCGCGCTCGTGCAACCATTGAAGAAATGGCGAAGGGCAAGCATAAAATCGTAGTGACTGAGATTCCATACCAAGTTAACAAGGCTCGTGTTATCGAAACGATTGCGAACTTGAGTCGCGACAAGGTAATCGATGGTATCACAGCACTTCGCGACGAATCTGACCGTCAAGGTATGCGCATCGTTATCGAATTGCGCGCTGATGTGCAACCAGATATCGTTCTTAACAAATTATATAAACACACTCAACTTCAAGAATCTTTCGGCGTGATTATGCTAGCTCTCGTGGATGGCCATCCTCGCGTATTGAATTTGAAAGAAGTATTGGGGTACTACTTAGATCATCGCCTCGATGTTATCGTACGCCGTACTCAATTCGAGCTTAACAAAGCCGAAGCGCGTGCTCACATTTTGGAAGGCTTGTTGATCGCTCTCGACCACATCGATGAAGTTATCGCTACAATCCGCAGTTCCCAAACTGACGAAATCGCGCGTAACGCATTGATGCAAAAATTCGGGCTTTCAGAAAAACAAGCAGTAGCCATCCTCGACATGCGTCTGCGCCGTTTAACAGGCTTGGAACGCGAAAAAATCGAAGAGGAATACAAGGAATTATTGGCATTGATCGAAGATTTGAAAGCTATCTTGGCTAGCGAAGCGCGTCAACGTCAAATCATCAAAGAAGAACTAGAAGATATGAAGAAGAAATACGGCGACCCTCGTCGTTCTGAAATCACTATCGATACGTCCGACCTTGATGTAGAAGACCTCATCGCTGACGAAGAGATGGTTATCACCTTGACTAAACAAGGTTATATCAAACGCATGAACGCGAACGTATATCGCAACCAACATAAAGGTGGCGCTGGCGTTATCGGCATGAAGACGAAGGAAGACGATTATGTAACGCAAATTATGCATGTTCGTACGCATAATACATTGTTGTTCTTCACGTCCACTGGTCGTACATATCGCCTCAAAGCATACGAAGTGCCAGAAGCAGGTTCCCGTAACTCTCGCGGTACCGCTATGGTTAACGTGTTGCCACTTGCTGTAGGCGAATCTGTTACAACTATGATCGACCTTGAACGTATCCATGAAGATGTAAACTTATTCATGGTTACTGAGTTCGGCGTTGTAAAACGTACAGCTATCGAAGAATACCGCAACATCCGTCGTTCTGGTCTCAATGCTATCAACCTCGACGAAGGGGATCGCTTGATTTCCGTTAGTGTAACGACTGGCAACCAAGATATCTTAATCGGTACTAAATTGGGTATCGCTATTCGTTTCAGTGAAAGCGACGTACGTCTCATGAAACGTGCGGCTCACGGTGTACGCGGCATTAAACTTAATACTGGCGACGTAGTGGTAGGCGCAGGTGTTCTTAATGCTGATGAAGCGAAGCTCAAGTGTTTACGATCTCTGAAGAAGGTTTCGGTAAACGCAATGATGCGGAAGCTTATACATTGCAAAAACGCGGTGGTAAAGGTTCTAAGAACTTCAAGATTACGAACAAGACAGGCGACGTAGTTGCTGTAGAAGTAGTTCATAATGATGATGAAGTTATGCTTATCTCTGAACAAGGCAAAATCATCCGCTTCAATATGAACGATATTGCTGTGAAGAAGGGCAAAGCTATTTCTGGTGTGAAAACACAAAACCTCGACGAAGGTGATAAAGTAGCTAGCATTGCTGTTATTCCAGGTGCTGAAATCGAAGACGAAGTAGCAGAATAATTTATATTAATACTATATGTAAGAAACTATGGGCGGCCATCTTAGATGGTCGTCTCTAGCGTTAAGGAGTTAGAAATGAAAAAATGGTTAGCTGCTATGTTTGCAGCAGGGGTTTTCTTTGTAGGTGGCTTTGGCCAAGCGAGTGCCGCTGATTGGTATTATATCGATGCTGATGCTGACGATGCAGCATGGTTCATCGATAATTCTTCTGTATATAAAACAGATGATGCGGCAACAGTACTTGTTAAAATTAATAATGTAGAAGGCTTTACATACATCTACACAGTACGCATTGACCGTAAAGAAAAAACATGGACAGAACTTGATACAACAGTATACAGTGCTGCAGGCGTAGCATTATTGTCCAGCAAAGACGCACAAAAACCTACAAAAATTGAAGATGATACCATGGGCGCGGAAGTTATGCAGGCCCTATGGGGTAAATAATCCAACAATTTAATAGAAGCTGATATTCGCTCTGTCTAGTTAGATATTCAGAACGTATAAGTAGCCCCGAACTATCCTGAAAGCCTCCATAGTGAACTAAGTCGTTTTCAGAATAGTTCGGGGCTTTCTGTTTTCTTACCAATCTTACAGAGCGAATATCAGCGTTTAAATCCATTGGATTATTTAAAGCCCATAGGGGCCTCGCTAGACGTTCCTAGAGGAATAGCTAAGTCGTTTTCATAGAAGTGTTGGGCCTTTTTATTTCTAATTTACGCTAATCTTAGTATGGGCATCCCTATTACAATACGATTATTTAATCCATAGGAGCCTCGCTAGATGTTCCTTAGGGGTTCTATATAATTTATACATATAATAGAGTTTTTATTAGTAATATGCAATTATGGTGTTATAATGAAGGCGTAGAGAATTTATGGTATGCAGATTGCATAGTTATTTGAATTTTATAGTCAGGAGAGAATAGTTATGAAAAAATGGTTTGCTTGTTTAGCAGTAGCCGGTTTGTTATTTAGCGCTGGTGTAGGCGTGTCTCATGCTGAAAGTTGGTACGCATTGGATACGGATCAAAATGGTCGTACTGGTTATATCGACAATGATTCTGTTGATAAAAATGACGCTCGTGCTACATTGCGTTTGAAGATCGTAGATCCTAATGGGGATCACTCTATTTATACAATGACATTCA
This sequence comes from Veillonella sp. AM51-8BH, assembly GCF_003463825.1. GTDB lineage: Bacteria > Bacillota > Negativicutes > Veillonellales > Veillonellaceae > Veillonella. The sequence continues at coordinate 7,139 of NZ_QSDY01000048.1, read as the reverse complement.
ATCGCGCTGATAAAACAGTGCAACTCATTGATGTTACATCATATAACCCACAAGGCTATATGATTGGCTCTGAAACATTAGCAAATACAAAACTACAAATACAAGAAGGAAGTAACCTAGATCACGTGTATCACTTGATTTGGTAAATTTCCTCTGCGGGTATGAACGGGTGAATATATCTCTACGTCCTCCAAAGCGAGCTAAGTCGTCCTACGAGATATATTCACCCGTTTTCTCATTTCCTAATGAGGAAATCTTTCCAAAACTGCGTTTGGGAGTAGTGACCTAAGTCGGTCTCAAAGAGATAGAACCCGTTCTGCACGTATGATTAAATTTACTCAAAACTGCGTAGGGGAATAAATTATTCCCTTATTTTATGGCAGAATATAAGGGATTAGAGAGTACGGTAAGGGATTATCAATGAAATTTATAAAGGTTGAGCACGTTTGTCTTTCATAAAATATTTATTTTCATCGAATATACTAGTTTTCGTATTCTTGTATTTAAATCGAGAGGTAAACATATGAAAAAAACATTGGCAGCTGTTTTGGCAGCAGGCGCTTTATTGATTGGTGGCATCGGTAGTGTTGATGCAGCAAATTGGTATACTGTTGGTACTGATAGTAATGGCATCACTTGGTCCATCGATAACGACTCTGTTAAAAAAGATGACAAAAAAGCAACTTTGGACATCAAAGCTATGGACTACGAAGGTTACCACTACATCGTAACTGAAGAGTTCAACCATAAAAAACGCGAAGTAAAAGACGTTAAGGTTACTCTTTACAATCCAAAAGGCGAAGTAGTAAAACAAGAACAACCTAACAAATCTACTCGTAAGGTTGAACAAGGTACTCCTGCATATGCTGTATACACACTTATCTGGGGTGACAAATAATCTGATCCTCCGAGGCTTATGATTTTTGGTGAAAGCCTACATACGCACGTTCTCATTTGAGGCGTGCGTTTTTTATTTACTTTTAATTCCCTAAAATTTGGTGAATTATTTATTCATTCGTGGTACAATGGGAATATTATTACGCATTTTGTAAGTTGTCTCTTATTCAAATATGCTTGCGCACAATATCATGTAGAATGTTATGCACAATATTATGTCATCTAGAGAGGGTTGATTGGTCATAATTTTGCACAAAAGTGTAACATTTCTACATAGTATAAACTTTCACTATAGCGTATACTAAAGGTAAGATGTGGAAGTACGCCTTGAGCACAGTGCTCTGTAGTTTGGCCTATTTCTTTTAAAGGTTTGCTAGTTTTAGTTTGTTAGAGGAGGTCCTCATGTCTCAATACGAATTTATCGATAAACGCGTGCCGATTGCGCTCGACAATCCATCCATTTATCACGACATTTCTAAGTGTAAAAACTGTACGTTATGCCGTCGCGCTTGTGCGGACGTAATGAGCGTACTCGACTACTACGATCTCGATGCAAACGGCGACGTGCCTGTATGTATCCACTGTGGTCAATGTGCGGCTGCATGTCCATTCGACTCCATGCATGCTAAATCCGAGCTTGAAAAGGTGAAAGCAGCTCTTGCAGATCCTGAAAAAATCGTTGTTATTCAAACAGCTCCAGCTGTTCGTGTAGCTATCGGCGAAGGCTTCGGCTACGAACCAGGTACATTCCTTGAAGGTAAAATGGTTGGTGCATTACGTGCATTAGGTGCGGACTATGTAGTAGATACTAACTTTGGTGCGGATTTAACTATCATGGAAGAAGCCTCTGAGCTTGTAGAACGCCTTAAAAATGGTGGTCAAATTCCTCAGTTCACAAGCTGCTGCCCAGCGTGGGTGCGCTTTGCGGAAATCTACTTCCCTGAATTGATTCCTAACTTGTCTTCCACACGTTCTTGTATCGCTATGGAAGCAGCTATGATTAAGACTTATTTTGCTGAGAAAAAAGGCATTAATCCTAGCAATATCGTATCCGTATCTGTAAACCCTTGTACGGCTAAAAAAGCAGAAACAAAACGGGAAGAAGAAAATGCAGCGGCTCGTTACCATAATGATGAATCTCTTGGCATGGATACAGATATTTCCATCACCACACGTGAGTTCATCCGTTGGATTCAAGAGGAAAACCTCGACTTCAATGCTATTGAAGAATCTCAATTTGATGACTTAATCGGTATGGAAACTGGTGCATCTATCATCTTCGGTAATACTGGTGGTGTTATGGAAGCAGCTATGCGTACAGCGTATAAGCTCATCACTGATAAAGAGCCACCTCCATATGCTTTGACTCATCTCGAAGACGTTCGTGGTATGGAAGGCGTTAAAGAGGCCACTGTTCAATTAGGTGATGACGTTACATTGTCCGTTGCTGTAGTTCATGGTGGTAAAAATACTCGTGACTTCTTGAACGGCTTAAAAGAAAGCGGCAAACATTACGACTTCATCGAAGTTATGGCTTGCCCAGGTGGCTGTATCGGTGGCGGCGGTCAACCGCGCACTAAATTGCCTCAAGCTGTGAAAACTAAGGAAGCTCGTATTGGCGGTCTTTACGAAGCTGATGCGAACTATAAATGGGTCGCTTCCTATGAAAACCCAGAAATCCAAGCATTGTACAAAGACTTCTTAGGCGAACCATTGGGCCATAAGGCACACGAACTCTTGCATACACACTACACAGACCGCAGCGCGGTTCTTGGTGATCGCAAAGACGTAACACCTGAAACATGCCCAACATCCCCTAAATATAAGGGCTAATAGCATAACAAATAAGCTAATTTGCTCAGTACAGGTCGTTTCAAATATACTCCGGCGATGAATACATCGACACATTAGTATAGTTAGACTGGTATATGGGTAACTAACTGAACAGAAATAAATCCTACGGGTCATGAGTGACTTGATACTTGTGTAGATATTGACTACTGAGTGTCATCTTACATGCGATTCGTAGGATTTTTATGTATAACCTTCTTATAGTTTTATATATGTTATATGTATGAATTACCTTTTATATTAATTGTTACTACTACTTTATAACTTTATTATGATAAATTGATATAGAAAACTAGCTTTCACATGAGGAAAAGATGAATTATATAGTGTATAATATATAGAAAGGTAACATGTAAGAGAGTATTACAAGGAGTTTTGTGGAGAGATGAACTTGTTTTTACGGCGTGCCCTATGTGGCATGGCCTTGATTGTCGCCGCCATCGGTACTGCAGGATGCCAGCATGAGAGTCAGGCAGAGCAGGAAGAGGTACGCACTGTGTCGTATCGGGCCGTCATGCAATCTGACAAGCCTGTCCCGGAGAAGGTAAATACTTGGCTCGGGGCTATGTCTCAAGAGGACAAGATAGGCCAACTGATGATGATTAGCCTTCATGGCAGCACGGTAGGACAGTCCCAAAAGGACGTCATCAGGAAATACCGTGTGAGCGGCGTTATGCTAACCAATGAAAATCTAAATAATAAAAACCAAGTGAAAGCTTTCACAAACGACATCATGCAAACGGCCTCAACGGCGAGCATGGTGACGCCTTATATAGCGATCAATCGGGATAAGGTATTGAGTACGAATGAAAGTTTCTTGCGCTTGCCAGAGCCAAATCGTTGGGGGCAACTACCGATGGAACGGATCATTAATTTAGTGACTCGATCGGCCATCGAAATGCGGGATATGGGCTTTAACCTCATTATGGGACCAAATGCAAACCTAGGGGTGCCGAATGTGTCCTATACATCTGACCCTACGTGGGCAGGGCATATGGATCTTGCCATGGCGGAGCGTTACCAAATCAACCACATGTGGTTTAGCTATAACTACTTCCCAGCAGTGAGCCTTGGTGATGCATCCTTTGAGACCGCTAACGATGCGAAGGCCTATTTGAACAACAACGATGTGTCCGTATTTAAACGCCTCATTAGACAGACGACAGCGAATACGTACATGCTCGTCATAAGCCATGTGCAAATCCCTGCCATCGATAATGAACACCTAGCGAGTAACTCGAAAGCAATCATAACGGACTGGCTACGACACGAGCTAGGCTATAACGGCGTAGTTATGACCGACCGTGTCGATGTAGGGGCCTTGCAAGCAAACCAAAAGATAGGGGACTTTGCAGTTAACTCCATCGTAGCAGGCAGTGACCTCGTCCTCCTTGATGCGGATACGGGGCACATCGATGAAGTCCATCGCGCACTTATGCAAGCGGTGGCGAACGGAACCATTTCAAATGACCGACTCAATGATGCGGTTAAGCATATTTTGCTCATGAAGATGCAAACTCAAATACAACAATAAAGAAATAACTACAACAATAAAGAAACAACTATAACAATAAAAAATGACTATATAAATATCCTTATTATATACGAGTCATATGACGTGCTATACCTTATGGTAGGCACGTCTTTTTATATGTGTTGAGTATGGAAAAAGATTATATACGGAATATTGTATGTTGGCGTGACGAGGATAGACCTATAAGAATACAGTAAATATAAGGGGTTTCACAATCGAATGGGTAAAAAGTAAACCATTAAATAAGTATATTTTATGCGTAAAAAATTTAACATAATAAAAAGTCATGTTAATAATATGAAAATAAGTTTATATTTGTTTTAAATTTATGATATAATAATCTCCATAGAATGTTGGAGGTGAGAGTATATGAATTTTGTGGGACGTGCTGAAATTATTGAGAGTATCCAGTCCCGTATTGCGATGAATCAAATGAGTTTGTGTGTTGTGTACGGTCCGCATCGCAGTGGCAAATCCTATGTGGCTTCCCAGCTTGTACGACGTCATAAGGCGTTATACTTGGCAGGTCGCATGGCTAATGAAGCAATCCATGTAGCCGATATGAATCGAGCTCTTGAGGCACGTTTTGTTCCTACCGATGAGCAGGATAAATTCGAACCAATCACTAACTTGCAAGAGGCTTTTGAGGGTCTATTTGAAAGCAGTGTGAAAACGCCTCAGACTGTGGTGATTGATGATTACCCTTCCTTGGTGGAGGCTGTACCTCAGTTCCCCATACACTTGCGTGATTTGTTAGATACCTATAAAGAAACGAGTCAGTTGAACATCATTTTGATGGCCAATGGTTTAGAACAGCTCGATGGTCGCATCATTGGCGATCGCAGTCTAATCGGTCCCTATGTATCGGAATATTTTGAGGTGAAACCGTTCTCCTTGGTGGATATGAAATCCTTGGGCCTTCACTATGCTAAGGATGACTTGCGTACCGTATTCGCCGTAACAGGCGGTCTACCTGCGTATGTGCAGTACTTTGATAATGGTGAAAGCATCGATACGAATATCATTAATTTGTTCTTCTCCGTATCGGGTGCCCTATTTGAAGAAACACAACATATCTTACACAGAGATATGAAAAATATAACAGGTGCTAATGCCATCCTATCTGGCCTTGCTACCCTTGAAAGACCATACTACGTGGAGCTTTTACAAGCTAGCCAAATTAAAAGCGGCACCTTTACATCTCGTTTAAATGATCTCATGGCGATGGGTCTCGTAGGTCGTATCCAAGCGAATAGCCGTGGACCTGCGAAATACGCAGACTACCACTTTACCAATAGCATGTTCCATTTCTGGTACCGCTATGTGTATAAATACTGGGGCGACATCGTGCGTGGCAACGGTGCAGACGTGTACCAAACCTACGTAAAACCACAACTGAAAGACTTTGTGGAAGCCTCTTGTATTGCAATTTAATCAGACAATTTAATCAGACACCACACTTCCTCTGTGGTGTCTTTTTGTGTTGTTTATTTATTTTGCCGTAGTATTCTTTTAAATCTTATTTATGTGTCATATTATTTTGATTATATTTCATTTTCAGCAATTATCTATCTAGGTGTATAGTTATGTCCTTTCAGAGATAGAAATTAATATTAGATTGTAACAGAATATGACGAAATTCAAAGGAATTGCCAATTTGTCAAAATCTCCAATCCACGTTATTGTGTAGATAAGCGCTATGCCATGGCAGGAAAGGGGATTTATGTTATACACAAACGAAGAACCGTTAGTACAACGAACCTGTATTAAAACTGCAAGCTTACAATCGGAGACATTAGTTACTAGAAAATCAGTATCTGAAAAAAAACAATTTAAAAAAGCACAATCTGAGGAGCTATCACCTGCAGAAAAAACTTATAACGAAGTACTTTCTAAGGAACCAAAGTATAAGGTGCCAGAGGAGTTGAAATTACAGACCCTCATTTGTGGGCATCAGGTATTAACATCCTTATCGGATAAAAGCCTTGTGTCGATTTGTCAAAATCCGAACATGCGAATTCAGACCGTTGGATATCAGCCGTGGTCTGTTGATGAGCTGCGCCATGATGCGGCACAAATTGAGCTCTGTCGCAGGTATCGACCACTCATCTTGCACTATACGAATCGGACCGGGAACCGCGAGTTTAGGGAAGACCTAGAGAGCTATCTATGGGCCATACTTTTGGAATCGATTTATAGCTTTGATCTGAAAGGGGCTGTACCGTTCCCTGGCTTTGTGAAAGCTGGCATTAGATATGGTTATATGCGGTATTGGAAACGAGAACGGTTACGTAATCATCGTGAGATTCATATACCAGACCGCATCACCGAAGATGGAGAGGTCACATTTGGTATGGATATCTTCTCGTCTGGAGAAAATATAGCGGACATGATTATGACCGCTGATGAGGAACAACGCTTGCGAGCGCGTCTCGTATGGGCATTGGGTAGATTATCTCAAGACCAACAAGACCTTTTGCGCCGTGTATATGGGGAATGTAAAAGCCTCGTATCCGTTAGTGAAGAGCTGAACTGTAGCCGCCAAGCTATTCAAAGACGTCATGAACGAGCCCTTCGGAAGCTGCGTAGATACCTAACGACGGACTTTAAGAAACTACGCGTACACTAGATACGAATAAAATAGAGCTATACATTTATTAGAGATATACATGTATTAGAGTTATATACATATGAGATTCTTAGAATCCTGAATCGATTAGAATATGTAGTGTAAACATATGAATATTAGTCTATTAGAGTTTAGTTCGTATTAAATAATATGTGTTAATATATTAGTCTATTAGAGTTTAGTTCGTATTAAATAATATGTGTTAATATAATTTAATTTCTTATTTAT
>NZ_QSDY01000047.1 GCF_003463825.1 Veillonella sp. AM51-8BH | reverse complement strand
AAAAGTCAAAAAAAAGTCAAAAAATTTATCTTTGGCCTATTGACTTTTTTGACTTAATCAGATTATTATAATGTCATAAGGTTGAAGAAACCTAGAAATAAAGCAAGAAATTAAACAGACTTAAAAAGTCAAATAGATATACTTGTAGTAAAAAAGTGAGGTAATTTATATGAACAACAACTTCAATAACTTTGGTAGCGACTTCGGTAGCATGAATGATTTATTCAATCAATTGATGGGTAACATGGGTGGTTATTCCACAGAAAACCGTCGTTATAAAATTAATGGTCGCGAAGTAACTCCAGAAGAATTCGCTTATTATCGTCAAACTGGTCGTTTGCCTTCTAACGAAGAAATGCAAGCTGCTCAAGCTGCACAACAAGGTAAAATGAAACAAGATGGTATCCTTGCTCGTTTGGGTACAAACTTAACTCAACAAGCTCGTGATGGTAAACTTGATCCAGTAATTGGTCGTAATAAAGAAATCCAAGAAACAGCAGAAATCCTTGCACGTCGTACTAAAAACAATCCTGTACTCGTAGGTGATGCCGGTGTTGGTAAAACAGCAGTAGTAGAAGGCTTGGCACAAGCTATCGTCAATGGCGATGTTCCTGCAGCTATTAAAAATAAAGAAATTATTTCCATCGATATTTCCGGTTTGGAAGCTGGTACTCAATACCGTGGTTCCTTCGAAGAAAATATCCAAAACCTTATCAAAGAGGTTAAGGCTGCTGGTAATATCATCTTGTTCTTCGACGAAATCCATCAAATCTTGGGCGCTGGTTCCACAGGTGATGGTCAAGGTTCTAAAGGTTTAGCAGATATCTTGAAACCTGCTTTGTCCCGTGGTGAAATGACTGTTATTGGTGCTACAACACAAGATGAATACCGTAACACAATCATGAAAAACGCAGCTCTTGCTCGTCGTTTCAATGAAGTTAAGGTAAATGCACCATCTCCAGAAGATACTTTCAAAATTTTACAAGGCATTCGTCCATTGTATGAAGCGCATCATAATATCGAATTGCCAGATGCCGTGTTGAAAGCAGCTGTAGATTATTCCGTACAATACATTCCTCAACGTAGCTTGCCAGATAAAGCTATCGACTTGATCGATGTAACAGCAGCTCACTTGGCTTCCCAACATCCTGTAACTGATATTAAAACATTAGAAGCAGATATTGCAGAAGCTAAAGCAAAACAAGAAGAGTTTGCTCAAAAAGAAGATTACGAATCCGCTATTAATGAAAAGATGCGTATTCAAAAATTGCAAGAAGAAATCGATAATCACACTGAAAACCAAAAGGTAGTGGCTAAGGTTAACGATGTAGCGGAAGCCGTTGAAAGAATGACTGGTATCCCTGTATCTCAAATGGGTGCGTCCGATATTGAACGCTTGAAAGACATGAAATCTCGTTTACAAGCTCATGTAATTGGTCAAGATAAAGCAGTAGAAGCTGTATCCAAAGCTATTCGTCGTAACCGTGCAGGCTTTGACGAAGGTAACCGTCCGATCGGTAGCTTCTTATTCGTAGGTCCTACTGGTGTTGGTAAAACAGAATTGGCTAAACAATTAGCACTTGATATGTTTGGTAACAAAGATGCAATCATTCGCTTGGATATGTCCGAATACAGTGATCGCACAGCCGTTTCTAAATTGATTGGTGCTACAGCTGGTTATGTTGGTTACGAAGATAACTCCAACACATTGACTGAACGCGTTCGTCGTAATCCTTACTCCATCGTATTGTTCGACGAAATCGAAAAAGCAGACCCTCAAGTTATTACATTACTTCTTCAAGTATTGGATGATGGCCGCTTAACAGATGGTCAAGGTAACACAGTAAACTTCAAAAATACAGTTATCATTGCTACATCTAACGCAGGCTTTGGTTATGGTCAAAATAATGACGATGAAAACAAAGTTGATGTAATGGAACGTATTGCTCCATTCTTCCGTCCAGAATTCTTGAACCGTTTCAATGCAGTAATTGAGTTCAACCAATTAAGCAAAGACGACTTGAAGAAAATCGTAGACTTGATGCTTGATCAAGTCAACAAAACTTTGGCTAAAAAAGACATCACTCTTGATGTAACTGATGCAGCTAAAGAATTATTGATGGAACAAGGTTATGATAAAACTATGGGCGCTCGTCCATTACGTCGTGTTATCGAATCTGAAATCCGCGATAATGTAACTGACTTCTACTTGGATCACATCGATGCAAAACACTTGCTTGCTGATGTGAAGGCTGGTCACATTGTAATTAGCGATAAAGATGCTGCTAATACATCTGATGATAAATCTGCAGATGATAAAGCTAAAGACGACAGCAAACAAGCTTATGATGCTGCATCCAAGGATAATAAATAATCGATAGGCTATCGACACTAACTAATGAATCCCTTACAACTCTCTCCATATATAAACTAATGATAGACCTATTGATACTGAGAGCACCCCACATAATGTGGGGTGCTTTTTTGTGTCTTACTATGCATTTTAATATGTGTATTAATAAAGAAATTTTGTATATATGATAAAAATCATTGCTAATATATCGATTTATTTAGTATAATCATATCTATAAATTCAATATTCTATAGAATTTAAAAAAGAGATGAAGAAAGGGAGGAGATTATTGATGTCACATTATGTAGATCTAAATAGTGATTTAGGTGAAAGTTTTGGCAACTACACATTAGGCATGGATGGTGAAGTGTTAAATCATGTCACAAGTGCCAATGTTGCTTGTGGATGGCATGCTGGAGATCCTCTCATTATGGATGCTACAGTTCGCATGTGCAAGGAAAAGGGCGTAGCCGTAGGGGCTCATCCTGGTTATCCTGATCTTATGGGCTTTGGTCGTCGAGCAATGGCAGTCAATCCTGCAGAGGCTAAAGCATATATGATATATCAAGTTGGTGCACTACAAGCCTTCTGCGATAGCTATGGCGTTACATTGCAACATATGAAATTACATGGTGCTTTTTATAACACCGCATGTGTAACCCCTGCATTGGCAGATGCTGTATTAGATGGCTTACAAGCGGTAAACCCTAATATTGCAGCTATGGTGTTGAGCGGTAGCTATATTGCAAAAGAAGCAGAGCGTCGAGGTATTCCTGTAATTCAGGAGGTCTTTGCTGATCGTGGTTATACTGATGAAGGTACGTTGGTGCCTCGTACAGAACCTGGGGCTTTCATTAAAGACCCTCAAGAGGCTCTTGAACGAGTTCTTATGATGGTTACAGAAGGCAAGGTTGTAACAAATACAGGTAATACTATTGATATTGTAGCTGATTCCGTATGTGTACACGGCGATAACCCAGAAGCGATAGCTTTCACAAATTACATCCGTGAAGGCCTTACAAAAGCGGGCGTTACAGTGGCTAATTTTCAAAACCGTAAATAGTAAGACGGCGATTATAAAATAAGCAATACATAGAGCTAATATGTAATGCATAGCAAATACGTAATAAATAGTGAATACGTAATAAATAGTAAATATGTAGTAAATATGTAGTAAATAGTAAGTACATAATAGATCGTTAATAAATTATTGTGTGGAGGTTTTTATGAAACCAATTTCAGGTAAAGCAAGTTTATCTGTCCTCTTGGGGGCAGCTTTCTTGATGGCCACGTCCTCTATTGGGCCGGGCTTTATGTTACAAACGGCGGCATTTACAAATGACTTAAAAGCAGATTTTGCGTTTGCCATCATTGTGTCTGTTATTTTTTCAATTATTGCACAGCTTAATGTGTGGACCATCATTGGCATATCTAAAATGCGTGGTCAAGATATTGCCAATAAAGTATTGCCAGGACTTGGCTATTTCGTAGCATTCTTGATATCCCTTGGGGGCCTTGCTTTCAATATCGGTAACATTGGGGGCGCGTCTATGGGCCTAAATATTGTATTTGGTATTGATACAACGACTGCAGCGGCTATCAGTGGTATCCTTGGTATTCTATTATTCGCCTCTCCAAAAATGGGTGGTGTACTAGACAACACAGCCAAAATTCTTGGTACGGTAATGCTTGTATTAATTGGTTATGTGGCGTTTTCTACAAATCCGCCAGTGGCTGAAGCGGCTACTCATGCGGTGGCACCGACGCATTATCCATGGCTTGCAACTATTACCCTTATCGGTGGTACCGTAGGTGGTTACATTACATTCTCTGGCGGTCACCGCCTCATTGATGCGGGTATTACTGGTCAAGAACATTTGAAAGATGTACGTCGTGCAGCCTTCATGGGTATGTCCGTAGATGCAGTGGTTCGTATCTTGTTATTCTTAGCGGTTCTGGGCGTTGTGTCTATGGGCTATGCACTAGACCCTAAAGATCCAGCTGGTTCTGCATTCCTTCTTGGTGCTGGTGAAATCGGTCATAAATTATTCGGTATCGTGTTCTTCTGTGCAGCCTTAACATCTGTAGTAGGTGCAGCGTACACATCCGTGTCCTTCTTAAAAACATTGTTCAAAGTGGTAGAACGCAATGAGAAATTGACTATTATGACATTTATCTTCGTTTCTACATGTATTTTGATCTTCATTGGTAAACCAGCATCCTTGTTGATTTTGGCTGGCTCCGTAAACGGCTTAATCTTGCCGATTACATTGGCAGTAATGCTATTTGCTACTCATAAATCTGAAATCGTAGGGGACTACAAACATAATAAACTGTTATACTATACAGGATGGATTGTAGTACTTGTAACAGCTTACATCGGCGTTACATCCTTACAAGGCATTGCTAAATTACTTGGTTAATTTGATAATTATGAAAGTACCATTATTTTCGTTTGAAGGTAATGGTTCTTTCTGGTTTTAGGAAGGAGATACCTATGAAACCTATAATTTCACCTGTAGGGGATTGCGCTATCTCTATTGATTTTGGTCAAGTCATCGATCCAAAGATTAATCGACATATTCGTCAAACGATAGAGCGAATTCAAGAGCTGAATCTAGAGGGTATTATTGAATTAGTACCTACCTATTGTGCGTTGCTTTTGCAATATGATGCTATGATATACTCCTATGCAGAATTGTGTAACATCATTGAGCCTACATTGGAGCAGACTGTAACAGATAATGCTTATGAACTTGTTACCGTCGTGGAAATTCCTACCGTGTACGGTGGTGAGTTTGGTCCAGACCTTGGTTTGTAGCCTCTCATAATAATCTAACTGAAGATGAGGTTGTAGCCATTCATAGTGGTACTGATTACTTGGTATATATGCTTGGCTTCATTCCTGGTTTTACCTATTTGGGCGGCATGGATCCACGTATTGCAACACCTCGTTTGTCCTCACCAAGAACATTGATACCTGCAGGTTCTGTAGGCATTGCAGGGGAACAAACTGGCACGTATCCATCCGACTCTCCAGGGGGCTGGCAAATCATTGGCCGTACACCGGTAACCATGTATGACATGTCCAAGAAACAAGCGGCGCTATTGAGTGCTGGCGACTATGTGCGCTATGTGCCGATAGCTGAAGTGGAATATAATCGTATTAAAGCATTGGGGGCGGACTATGCGCCATCCATGTATGAAGTAGAGGTAGGTGAGTTGCGTGGCTATTAATGAGTTTAATAAATCATCTATCTACGTAAATGCACCTGGTATGTACACTACCATTCAAGATAAAGGTCGCGTTGGGTTCCAACAATATGGTATGCCTGTAGCCGGTCCTATGGATAGTGAAAGCTATCTCTTGGGGCAAGCACTGGTAGGTAATGTAGAAATGGCAGGTGCCTTAGAGTGCACATTGCTGCCGCCTACACTCACCGTGAAAGGCTCATGTATCGTTGCTTTCACAGGAGCCGATATGGAACCAACCATCAATAGTGTACGAGTACCGAGATATATTCCATTTGTATGTCACGACGGCGATGTCATTTCCGGCGGTTTTAGCCAATGTGGCGTGCGCATGTACATTTCTTTCTCTGGAGGTATCGACGTGCCAAGCATCAATGGCAGTGTATCGACCCATACAAAGGCGAAAATTGGGGGCCTTGAGGGGCGACCATTACAAAAGGGCGATGAACTTGGCATCAAAGCGTTCACCAGAGATGAAGTGTATGTATGCGATTATCGTGGTGAAGGGCATACTCTATTCAATACTGCCTTATATAACCGTGGGGGCCGTGAATGTCATGAACCGTTACGCGTTGTATTAGGTGATCAGGCAAAACATTTCACCGAGAAGGGAATCAAGACCTTTAGTGATAACATCTATACACTGACTGTAGAATGTGACCGTATGGGCTTCCGCTTAGATGGTCCTGAAATTGAACACGTAGACAGTGCAGATATAATTTCTGATGGTGCCGTATTTGGCTCTATCCAAGTGCCATCGAATGGACATCCCATTGTCCTTATGGCAGATCGCCAAACAACAGGGGGCTATACAAAAATAGGCACTATCATTACCGCGGACCTACCTCGGCTTAGCCAATTGCCGGTAGGGGATGGGATTAACTTTAATATCGTATCTATTGACGAAGCGCAAGATATATACCGAGCGTATATGGATCGATTACAGAAACGCATCAAATTAGCACATGAACAAAGTGCTTATGTATTTAAATTAAATAATGTCATATAAAAATAACGTCTAAAGAGATTATTCTTTAGACGTTATTTTTGTTTTTGCCTGCCAATGTATCTCAATTTGACTGAAATATTAATTTATAAAAATTTAATGAAATATAGTGCTGTAAAACAGGTGGGGTTATTAGAGTGTAGCTATATAAGGCGTTTTGACAATTATTTTTATAATTTATCAATTATATTTATATGGAAAAAGTTAAAATGTGAGTTTAAATTCATCTTCTCTTCTAAATTATGGTATAAAATCACCCCAATTATTAGGTTTTGTTTTATAAGGGGTTTAAAGAACTCCCGTTATTGCTGTATTTGCAATAGCTATTCCAAAAATGAAATATTAGTGAAAAGGGGTTGCAAGCATATCGAAAAATTTGGTATACTAACTATATCGAAAAACTTGAAATTGAGATTATTTGTTATATAGAAGTTTGAGAGCTTTATAGTAGTTTAAAGGAGAAATGAATGAACAAGATTTTTAAAGTGGTTTGGAACAAATCCAAAAATTGCTACGTAGTAGTATCTGAATTCGCTAAGAACAATAGTGGTAAAAAGAAAGTTGTAGTAGCTGCTGTATTTGCAGCATTGGCTATGACTAATGCTAATGTAGCATTGGCTGTAAACGAGGTGCCTACATCTACTGGTGGTGCATCTGTAGCTTTTGGTGATAGTGCTACTGTTACAGGTGCCAATGCAGTCGGTTTAGGTAACAGTGCTAGTGTTACAGGTGTAAATGCAGTTGCTTTAGGTACAAATGTAAAAGCTACTACTAGTGATGCTGTTGTAATTGGTACTGCTGCAAAAGCAGAGACTGCTGGTGGTGGGGTTGCTATTGGTCAAAATGCTTATTCAAAAGGTCTATATAGTAATACACCAAGTGTTGCTGTAGGTAAAAATTCAATTGCAAATGGTGGTACTGCGATTGCTATTGGTACTGGTGCGACGGTAAACGAAGCTGGTACTAATTTTTCACAAGGTATTGCCATTGGTGGTGGTGCATTACCGGGGCAAGGGGCTACCGTTATAGGTGACCAAAGTATTGCTATTGGTGGTAATACTAAAGCCATTGGTCACTCCTCAATTGTTATTGGCGGTGACGATGCTGATAGAATGACGAATACTAGAGCAGTTTATACCGATATTAATACAGGGAAAGCTAAAGTTGGGACCGTTTCTGCTGCTGTTAAAGATTTAACAGGATATGAAATTAAGTGGCGTGATTATAATAATGCTACAGCAGACCATATCGGTATCACAGTGGGTACTAAAGGGCAATCTGGTAATGCTGGTATTGCTATTGGTACTGGCGCTGACTCTAAAAACCGTATCGCTGGTGCTTTGACAGGTGTTAATACAAGTGGTGCTGATAATGATTCTGTAACAAATGCCATCGCTATTGGTACAGGCGCTAAAGCAAATCGTGATAACTCTGTCGCTTTAGGTGGCGGTTCTACTACAGATAAGGCAGGTACTAAACAATCTAGCTATACATTGTCAAATGGTATTACAGCAACATGGGCTGGTGGTGACAAAACGTTAGAAGGTGATGTTGTATCCTTCGGTGCTGAAGGCTATGAACGTCAGTTAAAAAACGTCGCTCCTGGTGAAGTAAGTGCTACTTCTACAGATGCCATCAACGGCTCTCAGTTAGCTGCTATCGTGGATCAAATTGCTTATAAATATGTATCTATTAAATCTACTGATACTCCAAATAAAGACAACACTGGTGCAAAAGCTAATAACGCTATTGCTATTGGTCCTAATGCATCTACAGATACGGCTGCAACAAGCTCTGTAGCTATTGGTGATGGTGCAAGTACAACAGGTCGATCTACAGTTGCATTGGGGTTATCAGCACAAGCTACATCGGCAAATGCTACAGCGTTAGGTGCTAACTCCATTGCGTCCCAGGATGATACTGTGGCAGTTGGTCATGGTGCTAAGGCAACAGATGGCAATGCCAGTGCTTTTGGGGCTGATGCGATAGCTTCCAATATTGAGTCTACCGCAATTGGTCATGGTACTGCTGCATCTGGTGCATCCTCTACTGCATTGGGATCCAGAGCAAAGGCCGCTGGAACTGCAGGTGTTGGTATCGGTATGTTAGCCAATGCAACTAAAGATTATAGTATTGCTATTGGCGGAGAAAGCTCTTCCACTGCAGATAACAGTATTGCTATTGGTAGAAAAAGCTCAGTATCAGAGAATGATGGTATTGCTATCGGTACTAGATCTAATGCAAGTGCAGCTAAATCGATTGCTATTGGTGATGGTGCTAGTGCTACAACTGCTGATGGTGTTGCAATAGGTTCTAAGTCTGTTGCTAGTACTGCAGCTGGTGTAGCAGGTTATAATGCTAATACTGGTCGTACTGATACATATGCTAACTTAACTGGTGCAACGTTAACATCTACATTAGGTGGTGTTGCAGTAGGTACAACAGGTCAAACTCGTCAAATCAACTATGTTGCTGCTGGTACAGCTGATACAGATGCAGTAAACGTAGCACAATTGAAGAGTGTGAACCTTGCTTTCACAGGTGATACAGGCAGTGGCGATGTAAATCTAGCAAATAGTAAATTGGCTGTAAACGGTGATAATACATATATCACAACTACAGCTAATGGTAAGAAAATTACTATTACTGGTAAAAAACAAGATATTACTGTAACTAATGGTGTTGCTTCTGCAACTGCAGGTATGGCAGATGCTCAAAACGTAGCTGATGCAATTAATCAAGCAGTTGCTAATAGTTCTTCCAGTTGGAACTTATCTGCTAATGGTGAAGCGACAACAGCAACCGTTGAAAAAGGTAATAAAGTAGATTTCTCTGGCGATGATAACATTACTGTTGCAAGAAACGATAAAAACATCTCTTTAGCTTTGAAGAAAGATCTTACTGGCTTGAATAGTGCATCTTTCAATAATGCTGCAGGCAATCCAACTGTAAAAATTGATGGCAACACAGGTATCAATGCAGGCGACATGAAGGTTACTAATGTAGCAGATGGTGTAGCTGACAAAGATGCTGTCAATGTTTCTCAATTGAAGAAAACAGACGATAAAGCAGAAGCTAACAAAACTGCAATCGCTCGTAAAATTTCCTTAGGTGGCAACACTGGTTCTACTGCAGAGAAATCCTTGAGCACAGGCGATGTAAAATTCAATGTGAAAGGTGCTAATGGTTTAACTACGGTTGCTTCTGGCGATGATGTAACTGTTAAACTTGATGATACTACTAAAGACACAATCGATAATGCTGCTGATAAAAACTTGAGCAACTTGAACCCAGCTGGTGAGCAAAAAGTAAAAGATTTAGCGGCTTGGAAAGTTGTGGCTAACAGTGGTACTGCTGAAAATGTTAAAGGTGGCGACACAGTTAAGTTTATCGATGGTGATAATGTTGAAATTACTCAATCCGGTAAAGATTTCACAATCTCCACTAAGAAAGATGTAACATTCGATAATGTAACTGCAAACCAAGCTATCACAGCTCCTAAAGTGAAAGCTACAACTGGTGTAGAAACACCGCAAGTAACAGGCTTGACTAATACAACTTGGACTCCAGGTCAAACACAACCAGTATCTGGTCGTGCAGCAACAGAAGATCAATTGAAAGCAGTTGATAATCAAGTAGCTACTAATAAACAAAATATTGCTGATAATAAAACAGCAATCGATAAAAATACAACAGCTATTGCTCGTAAAATTTTCTTAAATGGTAATACTGGTACTACAACTAAGAAATCCTTAAGCGCTGATGATGTAGACTTCACTATTAAAGGTGAAGATGGTATTACTACAACCGCTTCCGGTAATGATGTAACAGTTAAACTTGATACAGATACTAAAAATAAAATCGATAACGCTGCTGACAAAGATTTGAGCAATTTGACTCCAGATGGTAAAAAGCAAGTTAAAGATTTAGCGGCTTGGAATGTAGTTGCTAATAATGGTACTGCAGAAAAAGTGTTAGGTGGCGACACTGTTAAATACATTAATGGTGATAACATTCTCATTACTCAATCTGGTAAAGACTTCACATTCGCTACTAAGCCAGATGTAACATTCAATACGGTAACGGCTAACGACACTATTACAGCTCCAAAAGTTAAAGCTACAACTGGTGTGGAAACGCCTCAAGTAACTGGTTTAACTAATAAAACTTGGGATCCAAATAACATTACATCTGGTCGTGCAGCAACTGAAGACCAATTGAAAGCTGTAGATGATCAAGTTAAAGCTAATAAAGACAATATCACTCAAAATGCTGGTGATATTGCAACAAACAAAACAAATATTGCTAAAAATGCTGGTGATATTGCTGATAACAAAACTGCTATCAATAAAAATGCTGGCGATATTGCAAACAATGCAAGAGAAATTGCTGCAAACAAAGATAAAATCGACCAAAATACAACAGCTATTGCTCGTAAAATCTCCTTAGGCAGTGATGATGGTGATACAGATGAAAAATCTTTGAGCACAGGTGATGTGAAGTTCAATATTAAAGGTGAAAATGGCATTACTACTGCAGCTAATGGCGTAGATGTAACTGTTAAATTGGACGATGCTACAAAAGATAAAATCGACAACGCAGCAAATAAAGACTTGAGCAACTTGACTCCAGCTGGTGAACAACAAGTTAAAGATTTAGCAGCTTGGAATGTAGTAGCTAACAACGGTACTGCGGAAAAGGTTCAAGGTGGCGATACAGTTAAATTCATCGATGGTGATAATGTTACTATTACACAAAATGGTAAAGAGTTCACTGTTGCCACAAAGAAAGATGTAACCTTCGATAACGTTACAGCAAACCAAAAAATTACAGCTCCAGAAGTGAGTGGTTTAACAAATACTACTTGGGTACCAGGTCAAACAACACCTGTATCTGGTCGTGCAGCCACTGAAGATCAATTGAAAGCCGTTGATGATCAAGTAACAGCAAATAAAGCTAACATCACTAAGAACGCTGATGCTATTAAAGCTAACAAAGATAATATTGCAGCAAATAAAGAACAAATTGATAAAAATACAACAGCTATTGCTCGTAAGATTTCCTTAGGTGGTAACACTGGTTCTACTGATGAAAAATCTTTGAGCACAGGTGATGTGAAGTTCAATATCAAAGGTCAAAATGGTATCGTTACTGAAGCTAATGGTGATGACGTAACTGTTAAATTAGATGATGATACTGCAAATAAAATCAACAACGCAGCAAATACTGATTTGAGCAACTTAACAGATGCTGGTAAACAACAAGTTAAAGATTTATCTGCATGGAATGTAGTGGCTAACAATGGTACAGCTGAAAAAGTTGAAGGTGGTAACACAGTTAAATTCATCGATGGTGATAACATCTCCATTACTCAAAATGGTAAAGACTTCACAATTGCTACTAAGAAAGATGTTACTTTCGATACTGTAACTGCAAATGATACAATTACAGCTCCAAAAGTAAAAGCAACTGATGGTGTAGAAACTCCAGAAGTAACTGGTTTGACTAATAAAACTTGGGTTCCAGGTCAAACACAACCTGTATCTGGTCGTGCAGCAACTGAAGATCAATTGAAACAAGTTGATGACCAAGTAGCAGCAAATGAAGCTAACATTACTAAAAATGCTGGTGATATTGCGAAAAACAAAGCTCAAATCGATAAAAATACAGAAGCTATCGGTCGTAAGATTTCCTTAGGTGGTAACACTGGTTCTACTGATGAAAAATCCTTGAGCACTGGTGATGTGAAATTCAACATCAAAGGCGAAAACGGTTTAACAACGGTAGCTAATGGTGAAGATGTAACTGTTAAAATCGATGATGCAACAAAAGCAAAAATCGATAATGCAGCAAACCAAGATTTGAGCAACTTAACACCTGCTGGTAAACAACAAGTTAAAGATCTTTCTGCATGGAATGTAACTGCAGCTGGTGGTACTGTTGAAAAAGTACAAGGCGGCGATACTGTTAAATTCCAAGCTGGTGATAATCTTGAGGTTAAACAAGATGGTACTACTTTCACATATAGCCTAGCTAAAGACGTGAAAGGTCTTAACAGTGTAACTGTAGGTGATGAAAATGGTCCATCCACTAAGATTACTCCTGCTGGTACAACTGTAAAAGATGCAGCTGGTAACGCTACAACAGTTAATGGTGCAGGCATGACTATCAATCCTGCAAACTCTGCAGCTAGCCCTGTATCCCTTACTGTAGATGGCTTGAACAATGGTGGCAACCAAATTCATGGTGTTGCACCTGGTACAGCTGATACAGATGCAGTAAACGTAAGCCAATTGAAAGAAACTAAAGCTGGTTTACAACAAGCTATTAACAATGTAGGCGTTGAAACACAACGTGTTGGTGCTCATGCGGCAGCTATGGCAGCGTTGAAACCAATCCAATACGATCCATTGGAACCAACTCAAATCATGGCAGGTATTGGTAACTATCGTGGTGAAACAGCGGGTGCAATCGGTCTTGCCCATTACAAAACTGAAGATACTATGTTCAATATTGGTGTTACACTTGGTTCTAGCCATAACATGATTAATGCTGGTGTAACTCACAAATTCGGTGGTAGCCGTGATAGAAAAGATGCGATTCCAGAACGTTATAAAGCTGGTCCTATCAGTTCTATCTACGTAATGCAAGATGAAGTAAGTCACTTGCGTTCCCAAAATGAAGAGTACAAATCCAAGCTTGAACAACAACAATCTGAAATTGATGCGTTGAAAGCAGCAGTTAACCAATTGTTGGCAAATAAAGCATAATCATATTGTACATATAGTTAGAACTATGTATATCCCGTGAATGGATATGTAAAACTAGAAAGAGCCTTCCTCGAAAGAGGAGGCTCTTTTTAGTATGAAAACAAAAATAGTTTATTAAAGCTATATCTGTAAAATAAAATAGTCTGAAAATTCTAATTTAACTGTAAAATAAAATAGTCTGAAAATTCTAATTTAATAATTAATAAAAATATCGATAA
>NZ_QSDY01000046.1 GCF_003463825.1 Veillonella sp. AM51-8BH | reverse complement strand
ATGGCTATGCGGCTTGAACGTAGTGAAAGCCAGCGCCTTTAGACGCTGGCCTAGTACTACGGGCTTATAGCCCGTGAGCAAACCACCCGTTTTACGGGTGGTTCTGATTTAGAGAGAGTAGATATACTTAACGGGATTGAATAATATGACCAATTTTAATAAGACCGAGAAAATAGGATATAACAAAAAATTATGTTAATCGATAATCTAAGAATACATTTTTAGTGCATAATAACGGGCTTTCATACGCTTTTTGTGAATAGCAATCCAATATAGCCGGATTGATTGCTTTTACCAAAATATTGGTATATAGTTAGTTTAAGGTAAGTCATTTGTCTCACCCTGTGGGACGGAAAGGAGTTATTATGGTCCGTATCGGTCATGCTGTACTCGGCGAAAAGGGTACAAAGATATGTGTTCCTATTGTGGGCACAACAATGAAAGAAATTTTAGATGCTACTGCGGTTGCATGTAATACACCGTGTCATGTAGTGGAGCTACGCATTGACTATTACGAGCGGGCCCACTCCATTGACGCTATTATTGAATTGTTAATGCTCATCAAGCCTCAATTAAAAGGTCGTGCCTTATTATTTACATGGCGTACGAAAGGTGAAGGTGGGGAGAAAACCATTTCTTCACAAGACTACTTCACCATGTTAGAGCGCATCATTCCTACTGGATTGGTAGATGCTATCGATATTGAACTCTTCTTTGATCAAGATAGAATGCTCAAGACCATTGAGTTTGCCAAGGTACATGGCATTACAATTATCATGAGTAATCATGATTTTAATGGAACACCAAGTCATGAAGTTATTGTAAATCGTCTTCTTCAAATGAAAGAATTCTTAGCCGACGTGCCAAAGATGGCTGTTATGCCTAATACAACAGGGGATGTATTAACTCTCCTTGAAGCAACGGCTGAAGTTAAAGCCCTGTATCCATCTGACCCAATCATTACGATGGCTATGGGTCCACTCGGTGCTGTTACACGTACTGCAGGCGCTCTATTTGGTAATGCTATGACATTTGCCTCCGCTGGCAAAGCATCAGCACCAGGTCAAATCGATGTGCATGAACTAAAACGTATCCTCGATACCATCGACGTAGATGGCGTCTTCGATGAACAACAACATAAACGCGTAAAAGTGCATTAAAAAGTCGGCGAAAGCCGACTTTTTATATACTCATACCTTGCGTTAGTACTTTCTTAATTATTACAGTTTTATTTTTTATAGAGTATAAGATAATATAATGTTTAGTGACCATTTTTCGAAAATAATAAATTTCATTATTAGTCTTATATATAGGATATCGTTCAGGAAAAATATCAAGTGAAAAGACTGCATTTCGAATTTCGGCTTGTCGTTGTTGAATTAGATTTAAATCTTGAGTAAATTCTTTTAAATTTATAATGATATTTTTCACTTCTTTTTCAGCAAGCTTACTAAATAAAACTTTATAGCTCATAAAAGAAGACCTTCTTTCTTTAGTTGCTCAAAAAGATCTTCAGCTGAAATTAAGTTACCTTGTTCTATATCTATATATGACAACTCCAGTAGTTGATCGATTTCTTCGTCAGTAAGAAAGTCTGCATTCATAGAGTCACAAGCGATAGGCTTGTTTACAGTCTTAGGAATTGCTTTTGAAAATTGTATTTGTTTGGAGATTAGTGTAATCAATAATGATATAGTTAATCCCATTTCTTTTAAGATAGCTGTTGTTAGTGTCTTAACTTTAGGGTTTATACGGATATTGAGTATGCCTGTTTTATCAATTTTATCAAAGGATATTTCTATTTCGTTTTCTGTTGATGTTCCATACGTATTTATAGTATCTGAGGCCTTTAATGTTCTTCGAGGTTGTTCGTAGGTGCCGTCATTCTTGAGTGTACTAGGCGTTGGTGTTTTTTCGGTAGGAGTTGTTGGTAAAGCAATGGCAAATGGGATACGACGTTCTTTTATAATTTGACGAAATAGTGCGTCTAGCATAGAGGTGTAGGATAGGCCCTGTGCCTTTAATATGCTAGATACTTCCTGTTTTAGATCTTCGTTGATGCGGACTTGTAGGTTTACGGTTTTCATAGTATCTCTCCTAGTATTTTTTTGGCTTGTGACTGTAATTCATTGGTCATATTATTGGTTTTATATTAAAAGGTATTTACGTTAATCAATTCTGTTTGTAATTACATTGTAATTGCAAATGTGGTTTTCTACAAATATATATAATACATAGGGGAAATAAAAAAGCAGTAGTTATCCATAGGATAGCTACTGCTTTTCAGTTTATATCATAGGTATTATGATATGCGTTTTAGTTTTATCTAAAAATACAGATATAGATTATTTGTGAAGTGTTTTACAAATAGGCTATACAAACGATTATAATAGGTTTGCTTCGAAGTCTTCTAGGATAGTCGCTACTGTTTCTGGAGCATTGCGGTTATGTTCTACGATACATTGAGCGAAGCTTTCATACATTGGTGTACGAATTTCTTCGAGCTCGCGTAAACGGTCTAGACCACCGCTAGAGAGTACGCGACCAGTAGTAGATAGGTTTTCTATCGGTTGTGTTAATTGGTAAATGCGACCGTTTTGGCGTAAGTGTGCGAAGTTTTTAGGCACTGTTACACAGCCGCCGCCAGTGGAAATAATAAGACCTGTTTGAGTACCGAATTTTGCAATCATTTCCGCTTCTTTTTCACGGAATGCTGGTTCCCCTTGTTCTGTAATGTATGTGGAAATGTCTCCAATTTCTTTTTCTAACTCATGATCCACATCAACGCAAGTACGGCCCATTTCTTCACCGAGCGCTTTACCGACTGTAGTTTTTCCTACGCCAGGCATGCCGATGAGGATGATGTTTTCCTTTTCACGGCGCATATCTCGTAAGACTTGCTCAATTTCCTTTGTGCCAAAGCTTTCACCTTGGAAATGGTTAGCTGCCTCAACGCCTTGTGCCACAAGGAATGGCAAGCCATCACAATGAGGAATTTCCATCATTTCTGCTTGTAACAGTAAAATCGTACGGCGTGGATTGTAGATGAGGTCTACAACGCCTTCCAATTTAGAAAACTGCGTAATATCGATGAGATTGGCTGGATTATGAGGGTACATGCCGATAGGGGTGCAGTTAATAATAATCTGCGCTGTTTCATAATAGTTTGGCGCATCACCATAGAATGGAGCCGTTTTGCGAGATAAATGGACGATATTTTTAGCGCCTAAATCTTCGAGGGCTACGTGAACAGTAGCAGAGGAAGCACCATCGCCAAGAATGATACATTCCTTGCCAGATACATCGATGCCAGCATGTTGTAGGGTAAACACAAAACCATCATAGTCTGTATTGTAGCCGTGCCATTTGCTATCCTTGCGAACCATAGTATTTACACAACCGATGCGTTCGGCACGAGGATCTACAACATCACAAGCTTCAAGGGCATTTACCTTGTAAGGAATTGTAATGTTAATGCCTTGTAATTCTGGATCGGCGAAGAATTCTTGTAATTGGCTAGGTTCTCTTTCAAATAATTCATAATTTGTATTCCCTAACGCACTATGAATGCGAGGGGAAAAGCTATGGCCCAACGTACGGCCAAGTAAACCAAATTTCATAGGACCTCCTAGGTCAATATA
This sequence comes from Veillonella sp. AM51-8BH, assembly GCF_003463825.1. Lineage (GTDB taxonomy): Bacteria > Bacillota > Negativicutes > Veillonellales > Veillonellaceae > Veillonella. The sequence continues at coordinate 11,290 of NZ_QSDY01000046.1, read as the reverse complement.
CATAGAATGGCTAATAGGCTGGTACCTATTAGCCATTGGAATTTTATAACTATATTCATTGTACTATATACGGCCTTATCGGTACTAGTACGGATAAATATATTAGTTTTCTGGATAATTACCGAGCAAGCGGAATTTATCTTGGGATGTATGAAGCTCTGCCAGTACAGACAACACCTTTGGATCTGCTAAGGATGCTTCTAAATCGAGGTAGAACAAGAACTCGAAGTTGTGGCCTACGATAGGGCGAGACTCAAGTTTTGTAAGGTTCACGCCGATGTTAGCGAACTTGGTAAGCAATGTACCAAGACCACCTGGAGCGTGACTTGCTGTGGTTACTACAGAGATTTTGTTAGCCCCTGGATACACATGGAAGTCTTTGCTAATGCAGATAAAGCGTGTATAGTTGTTATCGCTATTTTGGATGTTGCGCATCAGTGGAGATAAATTATATAAGTCGGCACATTGAGGTGCTGCGATAGCGGCCACACCTGGATCGTCACTAGCCGCTACGAGCTGTGCAGCACGAGCTGTATTATCAAAAGAGCGCAATTCTACGCCTTCTAATTTCTCTAGGAAGTGGCTACATTGGCCCAATGCTTGTGGGTGAGAGATGATAGTATGAATATCCTCTAGTTTTGTACCTTTTTTTACGAGTAGGTCATGAGAAATCCATAGGCGTGTACCGCGCACGATATAGCACTTGCGATCTTCTAGAAGGTCATATACTTCTTTTACAGAACCATTGGAGCTGTTTTCGATAGGTAATACACCGAATTGACATTCACCAGACTCAACGGCATCGAATACGGCACGGAAGCCTGTTACGTAGTGAATTTGGCTAAGTGGTAATAATTTATCACATGCCACTTGTGCATTGCTGCCGAATACGCCAGCACAAGCTACGCTGCCTCGTTGAGGAGGTAAGGTAGGGGATTGCTCAATGGCTTTTTTCATTTTTACAGTGAACTCATTATCTTGGAATAACTGTTCAGATTGGTACGTACGGCTCAAGCTGAATAATGCTTCGAAGAAACGGCGTGCGTATAGATCGAGGTCAGGGCCTGCATCTCTCGTTACTTTGTCGAGAATATCTCGTTCCCGTTTAGCATCGTAAATGGCCTTATTCATTTCTTTCTTTGCCGCGGCAACATCTTTGGAGAGTTCCATGCGCTCTTTGAATAATTCGAGCATCTGATCGTTTATGTCGTTAATTTTAACGCGTACTTCATCTAAGTTCATGGTCAATATCTCCTAAGAAATCAAGAATAACGAGGGCTGTTACAGCTTCGATAACAGGTACTGCACGAAGCGCTACACATGGGTCATGACGACCTTGAATGGTGAGCAATGTGTCCTCTTTTTGTGAAAGTGATACAGAATGTTGTTCTTTATAAATGGATGGTGTTGGCTTGATGCCTACTTGCATAACGAGCGGCAAACCATTGGTAATACCGCCTTGGATACCACCGCTATTATTGGTAGATGTTGTAATCTTGTCACCGTCCATGGTGAAAGCATCATCACTTCGGAACCAAGCTTAGCACACATATCGAAACCACCGCCGAAGGATATGCCCTTAATAGCAGGTACACCAAAGATAACGCGAGCTAGTCGGTTTTCAATGCCGTCAAAGTTTGGATTGCCAAGGCCAATTGGTAGCCCTGTAGCAACGACTTCAACGATACCACCGGTAGAGTCACCATCTTTTTTGAGCTTCATGACCAAGTTTTCTACTTCGCTACGTTTTTCTGGATCAACCATAGCAATCGGCTCTGTAGCAATGCTAGCTAATGCTTTCATATCTGGGTGAACCATGTTGATAGGAGCATCTTGGATTGTTCCCACTTGTTTTAAATGGCCGTGAATTTCGATGCATTTTTCGCGTAATAGTTGGATAGCAATGCCACCGGCTACGCATAGAGGTGCTGTAAGGCGTGCCGAGAAGTGGCCGCCGCCTCGCATATCTACCTTGTCACCGTAGCGCATACGAGCTGTAAAGTCTGCATGAGATGGGCGAGGAATGTCGCGTAAGTTGTTATAATCGCTAGAGTGTTGCGATGTGTTGCGGATCATAAATGCCAATGGAGAACCACTGAGCATGCCGTCCACCAAACCTGCTAAAAATTCAGGTGTATCAGCTTCCTTACGCTGTGTTGTTAATTGATTTTGCCCTGGCGCACGGCGCTTTAAAAAGGCTTTTAACTCATCGATATCGATGGTATGTCCACAAGGTAGACCTTCAACAATACCGCCGATAGCGTATCCATGAGAGGCGCCAAAGGTAGATACCTGTATGGTTTTACCGAAATTAGATGCCATTATATTAACTCCTACTATATAGTACGTACTATTTCTATTATCTGTTAGATTACACCAGATAGGATTAGAAATCTAAACTGGTTGTGCATTACCGCCCAGTAAGTTCCAGTCCTCAAAGAAGTCTGGATAGGATTTTGTGATAGCTTCGCTATCTTTTAAGGTAACAGGATTTTCACTGATGAGAGCCATTAATGTGCCAGCCATAACGAGGCGATGGTCATTTACGCAATCACCTTGGCCATCTTTAAGTATACCACTTCCGATGATATATAGGTCATCACCATCTTCACGAACTGTGCCGCCTAAGTCTCTTACAAGATTAGCAACGGCTACGAGACGATCCGATTCTTTTAAGCGTAGGCGAGCACCCTTAACAAAGGCGCTTTCACCAGAAATAGAGCAAGCGAGGGCCGCCATAACAGGTAACATATCAGGCATTTGCTCAAGATCTGCATGAATCGGTTTAGAAGCACGACCTGTGACCGTTACATTCATTCCATCCCAGACAACATCACAACCAGCATCAATCATAACTTGCATGATGCGGCGATCCGCTTGTACAGAGTTTTTGTTCATGCCTGTAATCGTAATTGGTTTGCCCGTCATACCGGCTGCCACCATCCAGATCGCTGCATTAGACCAGTCGCCTTCGATTTGATAATTATCACGACCGATGAAGGATGCACCAAATGGGACTGTGAAAGCCTCATTAATATCGGTATCTGGTAAGGTGTGTTCTACTTCTACACCAAAATCGCGCATAGTTTCAGTTGTTAATGTTACATAATCGCTAGATTGTAGTGGCGTAGTAGAGGTAATAGTAGACAAGCCGATTTGAGGAGCAGCCAACAATAAACCAGAGAAGAATTGGCTACTCACATCACCCACCATAGCGAAATTGCCGCCTTGGAGACGACCTGTCATAGTGAATGGCGGTTTATCTTGGGAAAATGTTACGCCGTGCGCCTTCATTTCCCCTAGCATAGGTTCTAGCGGACGATCTGGTAAACGACCTTTAGCATCTACATCTACATCATTACAGATGGATGCTGCTACAGGTAATAAAAGGCGTAACGTAGTGCCTGATTCGTGAGGTACTACATTGCCCTTTGCAGGAACTGGGCCAGGAGTAACGGTAACAACTTTATTTTCATATACTACGTGAGCCCCTAAGCCTCGTAAGGAGTCCATCGTTGCATCGATATCCTTAGAGGTACGACTCAGTAATATAGTAGATGGAGAGGTAGCAAGGGCTGCACAAATCAATGCGCGGTGTGCATGTGCCTTTGCTGGGATGGACGCAATCGTTCCTGTAGGAATGGCGTTCGTTACAGAATACATATAAATCTCCTTTAAATATTAGGTAAACCTTATATTACAAATAACAATTATGCAGGTTGTAAGTGCTAGAAACTTAGATAACTTAATCGTAATAGATAAGTTATCTTAATCAAGATAGGTTGCTAACTCCTCGTGGGTGACAACCTTGAGTTCGCTATGACCATAATTAGTAGGGATAACGATTTTTATAGTAGCACCTCGCTTTTTTTATCATGTTTAGCAGCTGCTAGGATTTCTTCTTTTGGTATGGTCGTAGTGGTTGGCAAATCGTGTGCTTCGATGAGGACCTTTAATTTGTCTAACGCCTCTGCATCTAATTCTCCATGTTTGACAGCACCTTGCGCCATGAGGACCATGCCAATGGCAACGGCGTAGCCATGGTGGACTTCAAAGTGGCTCGCTTTTTCAATACCATGACCAAAGGTATGACCGAGGTTTAAGAGGGCACGAACACCAGATTCACGTTCGTCTTGCTCCACGATATCCGCCTTTGCTTGAACACAACGAGCGATAACTGTACTAACGCTATCACGATGCTTTATTAATGGCTTATGCTCGAGTTGGGTTAATAACCCTGGTACATCGAGGAAACCATATTTAATAATTTCTCCGCATCCATTTTTCCACTCCATGTCTGGCAAAGTGTTAAGTGTTGTAGGATCACAGAGGACTAGGATAGGTTGTTTGAAAGCACCCCACAAGTTTTTACCCGCTTCGAGATTGACTGCTGTTTTACCGCCTACAGAGGAGTCTACTGCGGCTAATAGGGAGGTAGGAACCTGTACATAATCTATACCACGCAAGTATGTAGCTGCTGCAAAGCCAGCCATATCGCCTACAACACCACCGCCAAGGGCGATGAGAAGATCTTTACGCGTTAACGATTGGGCTGCCATGTACTCTATTAAATCGATGAGTTGATGAGCGTTTTTGGAGCTTTCACCTGCAGGGAACACATAATCACAAACAGTATAACCAGCACGTTCCATATTAGCTTTCACAGAGTCCAAATAGTGCGGTGCCACATTGCTGTCGCTGACGATGATAACACGGCAATTTGGTTTTAACGGTTTAATATAATCGGTGATGCGTTGTAAAGCGCCTTCCTCGATGACAACGTCATACGGTGTGGACGCGTTAATATGAATGCGAGTCATAACAGTTCCTTTCATAAAAGAATAAGCTAGTACCTATTATAACGGATACTAGCTTATTTGTGTGCTATTTAAGATTATTTAGTGCATTCTACCAATGCTTGGCGCAATGCGATAATTTCTTTCATAAGGCTAGTGAATTGGTCTGGACGTAATGCTTGTGGGCCGTCGCATAATGCTTTGGATGGATCATTGTGAACTTCGATCATAAGGCCGTCTGCACCGCCGCCTATGGATGCAAGGGAAAGTGGACGAACCATGCGGCTCATACCTGCAGCGTGGCTAGGGTCCATGATGATTGGCAAGTGAGATAATTCGTGCATCATAGGAATTGCTGTTACGTCTAATGTATTACGAGTTTTAGTTTCGAATGTGCGGATACCACGTTCGCATAATACAACTTGTTCATTGCCTTCGGACATGATGTATTCAGCAGCCATCAACCATTCTTCGTATGTAGCAGATAAACCGCGTTTTAAAAGAACTGGTTTGTTTAATTTGCCTACTTCTTTTAAAAGTGTGAAGTTTTGCATATTACGAGCGCCGATTTGAAGCATATCTACATTATCGAAGTATTGTAATTGAGAAATATCCATAACTTCGGAAACGATAGGAAGGCCAGTTTCTTTTTTAGCAAGCTCTAACAATTCCAAACCTTCTGGACCCATACCTTGGAAGGAGTATGGAGAAGTACGTGGTTTGAAAGCACCACCACGAAGAATTGTAGCACCTGCTGCTTTACAAGCTTTTGCTGTTTCTAATACTTGTTCAGGCGTTTCTACGGAGCAAGGGCCTGCCATTACTGCGAAGTGACCGCCACCGATCAATGCACCACCTACGTTGATTACAGAATCATCTGGATGGAATTTACGGTTTGCTTTTTTGTATGGTTCTTGGATGCGAGTTACTTTATCTACAAAATCAAGGGATTCAATTTGACGAGCATCAAGAGATGCAGTATCACCGATAAGACCTAAAATATTATAGCGTGCACCTTCTACTGGGTGGATAATGAAGCCTTTTTCCTCTAATTCACTGCGTAAACGAGATACCTCTGTTTCTGCTGCGTTTTGTTTCAATGTAATAATCATGATAATTCCTCCTTATAACTACAGTGAATAGTAGGGCTTACCATACGGGATAGCAAACAAAAAAGGGCTACCCGTAGTTTAATACGGGTAGCCCTTTTACTATTCTAAGCAACTAATAATGACTCAATCTTAATTAGCGTACCACAAATAGTTCCTTACCCGTACGTTGGATAAAGAACCAATAAAAGTATTGTTTTGTAGCTAGGCTAATTTGGTTAGTCATCTTTGGTTGCTCCTTTCTAAAAATTATGGGTATAGTATAAACCCAAATGATAAAATTATGCAACACCTAAAAATGAATTTCATATAAGTTTTAAAATATTTTTGCTGTAGGAATTAATGGAAACCTAGAAATTTTATGGAATTAAGCGTGTTTTTGATATAATAAAAATAAGAAGTTTTTCGATCGGCATAGAGTATTTTGGAATACAACTAAATCGATTCTTATAAATATACTTATAATTAGAAAGGGGCACCCATGATTGTTCAAGTTCTAGATCATATTACTGATGAAATAAAACAAATTCGTATCGATGTGTTTATGAAAGAACAAGGCTTTGAAGACGAGTTTGATGAAATCGATGATATAGCAAAGTTTGTACTCTTATCTATAGATGGCAAAGCTGCTGGTACGTGTCGTTATTTTCCAAGTGATGTAGCTGGAGATGCACATATTGGACGTATGGCGGTACGTAAGCTATACCGTGGACAACATTTAGGTACCAAGATTATGATGGCTGCAGAGAACGGCATTCGCCGTGACGGATTTAAAACCTGCTCCTTGTCGGCTCAAGTACAGGCAAAACCATTCTACGAATCCCTTGGGTATAAAGCTGAAGGAGAGGAATACCTTGATGAAGGATGCCCACATATCTTGATGCGGAAGGTTTTATAAGGCTTTATACTATAAAAACAAGTAGATACTTCTATAAAATCAATTCCTATATGATACGTAATAGTTAATAGGTAAGTTGATATATTGTTTGTTGTGAGGTGAAAAATTATGAAATTAGCAGAGGCATTACAAGAACGAGCTGATTTAAATAAGAAAATTAGTGATTTGCGAGGTCGTTTAAATCAAAATAGTTTAGTACAAGAAGGGGAAATACCTAATGAAGACCCTAAAGTATTGATGCAAGAATTAGAAGCGGCAATTGCAAGATTTCAACAACTCATTAAAGATATTAATCTCACTAACTGTACAACTATTGTTGAAGGCCGCTCTTTAACGCAAATTATAGCGGAAAAAGAAGGTGCTATTATGCGGCTTTCTGCATATCGTGCGTTAGCAGATAGTGCGAGTGCTATCAATTATAGGGCTCGTGGATCAGAAATTAAAATGATAGCAACTGTAAATGTTAGTGAATTACAAAAAACAGCAGATAAAATATCTAAGGAGATTCGCACATTAGATAACTTATTACAATCCACTAACTGGACTGTTGATTTAATAGAGTACTAATTACAAGTTGGTAATCAAGATAGGGTGGATACAAAGCCACGATTGCTTAATTCGTAAAAAGATGACATTACATGTACGGGGCGTTGATGATATGTATCGTGTAGGCCCTTATCGGGTATAAATGTATGGTTATTTTTTATAATGTATTACCATGTGTCAACTATTTTGATGAGGGTGGCGTTGGGGACTAAAAAAGGATGCTTTCACAGTTTTCTGTGAAAGCATCCTTTTTTTATTCTAAGTCATCGAAATCAAATGCTGCTGCTTTTGTATAGTTTGTAACTTTGGCTTCGAAGAAGTCAGTTTTTGTGCTATTCAAATTGGAGAAGCTTTCGATCCATTCCATAGGATTTTCCTTGATTTCAGGATATAAATGAGGTAAGCCGATTGCTTCTAAGCGGATGTTTGCAAGGTATTTGATATAGCGTTCGATAAGAACGTTGTTAAGGCCGAGGATTTTATCATCAGTGATATATTGACCCCAAGCGATTTCATTCTCCGCACCTTGGCGAATCATGTCAGTAATTTTCGCTTCTAGTTCAGGTGTGAACAAGTCAGGGCGTTCACGGCGTAACTCGCGGATGATGTTTTGGAACAATACAAGATGAGTTACTTCGTCGCGGTTGATGTATTTGAAGATTGTGGATGTAGCTGTCATTTTACCTTGGCGTGCCAATGTGTAGAAGAAGCTAAAGCCAGAGTAGAAATAAATACCTTCTAGGATATAGTTCGCAATGATTGTATGAATAAGGTTTGCTTCGCTAGAATCGTCGCTGAAACGTTGGTATGCATCGGCGATGAAACGGTTACGTTCAAGCAATGTTTTATCTGTACGCCATTCGTCATAAATTTTGTCACGTGTAATAGGGTTTGTTACAGTGTCCAAAATGTAAGAATAACTTTGAGCGTGAATTTCTTCTTGGAATGCTTGGATATTCAATAAGGATGCCACTTCAGATGCTGTAATATAGCGGCTCAAGTTAGGCAAGTTTTCAGATTGAATGGAATCAAGGAAGTTCAAGAACGCAATGATTTTGTCAAATGCACGGCGTTCGTAATCTGTTAAGTATGGGAATTGCTTAACGTCTTCGTTCAAGGAAATTTCTTCAGGAATCCAGAAGTTGTTGAGCATTGTACGGTACATTTGGTTAGCCCAGTCGTACTTGATACGGTTCCATTCGCGAAGGTTTGTAGTATTGCCACCAATCATAGATTGCGTGCCACGTTCACCATGTTCGTTAAAGATCAGTTTTTTATCCATAGTAGGACTCCTTTATACAACGATGCGACCTATACTGCTATAGGTCGTCATCAGATTTATAATATTGGTGAAAGTATCTTTCACATGTTTAGTGCTCTCTACTTATAGTGTATAGTTTTTATAAAATATAGCAATGATATTTTTAACTTTTACCATGACCTACATTTTATTATATAAGGTAGAGTATATCTGCCTCGGATTAGGAGGAGCAGCTAGTGCACTCATCCATTTCAAGGGATTGGTTACGGATGTAGTAGATTGTTTTAATACCTTGTTTGTACGCCTCAATATAAAGGTCGAGAATTTCTTTCGCTTTCATTTGAGGTGTAATGTACAAGTTGAAAGATTGTGCTTGGTCAATATGACGTTGACGGACGCCACAAGCTTTGATGGACCATTGTTGGTCGATTGTATGCGCCTCTTTGTAGAGCCAGAATGTTTTGTTGTTCAAATCTGGTGCAGTTTTTGGTGTGAAAGAACCTTTCTTTTCTTCGATGAAGAATTTTTTGAAGATAGGGTCGATACCAGCTGTTGTATTTGCAATGTTGGAAGTAGAACCAGTTGGAGCTACGGCCATCAAGTAACCATTACGGATACCGTATTTAGCAACATCTGCAGCTAATTGTTTCCAACGATCGGATATGTAGCCACGGCGTGTGAAGTATTCACCAGTTTCCCATTCGGAACCTTTGAATGCAGGGTATGCACCTTTTTCTTTCGCCAATTCCATGGAGGCTTTGATGGCATAGTAAGCGATGTTTTCGAACAATTTGTCCGCTACTTCGATATGCTCATCGGATTCCCATTGGATATCGTGATTTACGAGGTAGTGGTGGTAACCAGACGTACCAAGACCAATAGCACGGTATTTATCAGAAGTCATGCGAGATTCTGGAACTGGTGCTTGGTTGATAGAAATAACATTGTCTAACATGCGGATTTGAAGAGCGATATTTTCTTCCAATTCTTCGTCAGAAATACGGCCAAGGCTGATGGAGTTCAAGTTACATGTAACCATGTCGCCTGTATTTGTTTTTGTAGTGATAGTGCCGTCTTCGTTGATGATTTCTTCAGCAAGGTTTGTGAAGCCAACGTTTTGTGCAATTTCGTGGCACAAGTTGGACGCGTAAATCATACCTGCATGTTTGTTAGGGTTTGCAGCGTTTACAGTGTCGCGGAAGAAGATGAATGGTGTACCAGTTTCAACAGCAGAGCGCATGATTTTTTTCATCATGTCTAGTGCTGGCACTTCGATGCCGTGTAAGTTCGGATCTTGTTCACATTCAAGGTAACGTTTTGTGAACTCTTTGTTATCGTCTGTGTCGTAGAAGTCCTCTAGAGCATAGCCTTTTACAGCCAAGATTTCATGAGGATCAAAGAGGGTGAAGTTTTCACGGCCGATCATGCGTTCCATGAAGATGTTTGGAACAGAGATAGCAGGGAAGATATCGTGTGCTTTACGACGGTCGTCACCATTGTTAGTGCGAAGCTCTACGAATTCGTAGAAGTCTTTGTGCCAAATATCGAGTGTTACTGTAGCACCGCCTTTGCGTTTACCCAATTGGTCTACTGCAACCGCTGTATCGTTGTATAAACGGATCCAAGGAATAACGCCACCAGAGGAGTTTTTGAAACCGCGGATATCGGAGTTCAATGCACGAACTTTACCAAGGTAGATACCAAGAGCACCACCGTGTTTAGATACGCGGGAGAATTTGCTGTTTACATCGTAAATGGACCATAAGTTATCATCTACACCAGAGATAAAGCAAGAGGACAACTGATGGAATGGTGTACCAGCGTTTGCCAATGTAGGTGTAGCTGTTGTCATTTTTAACTGGCTCATCAAATCGTAGAATTTCTTAGCGTATTCTACTTTGTTTTCACCCTCTACCAATGCCAAGTGCATTGCTATAGCCATGAAGCGTTCTTGTGGCAATTCGTAGATTTCTTTGTTGAAGCCTTTTACCAAGTAACGGTCAGCCAATAATTTAAGACCTTCATAGTTGAAGAGGTAGTCGCGCTTAGGTTTGATGTAATCGCCTAACTCTTGCAATTCATCAGGTGTATATTCTGTAACGAAGAAGTCAGCGTATTTTTTCTCTTCTACAAGCATGTGTACAAGATTTGGGAAGTTGCCATAACCGAATGCTTTATAACGACGAGTGATAGCGGCTTCTTTATAGAGATCGAACAAGAAGAGGCGAGCTGCTACAAACTGCCAATCTTGGTTCATTTTATTAACTTGGTTGCCGAAACCGTCGTCTTTTTTAGAGATAACCTTTTCGATAGCAGTTTGTACTAAAGTTTTTTGAATCTCTTTAGTAGTCATGCCATCAACGAATTGTAACTTCGCATCTAACTCCAATTCTAGTGGATCACAAGAATCTAACCCCAAACATGCGAAGGCAATCATACGTTTCGTTTTTTCAACGGATAAAGGCTCGAAATGGCCATCCCGTTTCTTGATCATAATCTCCATTACTGTTCCCCTTGAGTCTTAAAAGTAATAAAACTGTTAATCTAAGCATATATAAGATTAGACTGAAAAGTATAAAATATCTTTAAGTTAAATCTAATCAGAAAAATAAGAAAACTACTATATGTTGTAGTTTTCCTATTAAGCTTATACATTATGTTACGATTATAGCAGAAAAAA
>NZ_QSDY01000045.1 GCF_003463825.1 Veillonella sp. AM51-8BH | reverse complement strand
ATAAATAAACTACAATTATTAGAAAAATAACATTAACATAAAATAGATAAGGACTGTAGTATAAATACTACACGTCCTTTTTCCTTTAAGACATTGAATTTAACCTATTATCTAACCCTATTTCTTACTAATTATTACTTAGCCCCATGTTGTATCATATGTTCTAAAATACTAACAAAAGCTCCACTCTCCCTATTTATATACTATCGAATGAATATGCTTGGATAACTATGGGGAGGACTATATTATTATTGATGGGACATCTTTATAGCTAGTGTTTTAAAAAGTGCTATTACCTATTGATGAGCGACTTAGGTCACTATGGAGCGAAGAGATAGGTAATAGCACTTTTTAACTAAGTAGCATATAGCTCTCGGGCCCCATCAATAACAATTACCTATTAATTAGTTCATCCAGCATATTCATACGATAATCCTCCACTACATCCATAAATGATTGATTGTGTATCGGATTTTCCGTCATCCCAAATAGGTGGCTTTTGCAGTCGCAGTCAGAGCAGCCAAATTTAGGTACGTCCCATTCAGCTACGCCACGGACCGCATCAGCGAGGGCGCATTCCGCATCAGCCCAGCTAGTTCGTATTGGCAGGCCTGCGATCATTTCGCAGTGACCGCGGAAATAATCTAAGTGCCAGTGCATTTTCTTGCGTTTTCGTTTATGGCGCTCAATGCGTTTCGTTAAGTTCGCTTTTGCAGAGCCGACGTACATATAGTAGCCCGCTTTAAAATGCATCCTCCCTTTAGAGCCGATTTCTAGGTCAAGATCATGGTCGAGGTGCATGACCATCACGTACACGCCGCTATCGTGAGCCTCTGTGTCGAGGATGGTACTCGGATAAGAACATTCACGTGTTACAGTGGGCATAGTGAAAGTCTCATCCCAGGTCACAGCAACGGCTTTCCAGTCTAAAGAAGGGGCTACCTCTTTAAAGGTACAAGCAAATTCTAAATCTGTATGATAATCCGGTAAGAACCACTGCGCTCTATCCCATTGCACGAGGAATAGAACCCCTGTGTGGTACCCTTCGTTTTGTAATTCTTTTAAATGTAATAAGTGCTTGCGACCTCGTTCTGTTATGGCATCAGGGAACATAGCGCCCGTTTTAGAGAATAGCGTACAAGACTTGACCTCTAGCAAAAACTCATCGCCCTTATCATTGGTAAGGAGCAAGTCAAACCGTGATGATGTACTGTGTAGTTTAACGGTATACTCCCGTCTTACAACGCGCCATTCCTCCCAACCAGGAATCAGCTTATTTTCAATCAAATGCTGCGCTACATCATTACTGTAGTTTGTATCGAGCATAATTACGACGCCATCGCGCTTAATACCTACTACACGATATTTCGTCTTTGCATCAGGCTTATCGTGAGGCACGATGTACATCGTTACGCCTGTGAACAAGAGCTCCCACATGCGACCAGGATTTGGCAAATGAGCAAGTACGCTTTCACCATTCAAATCTAAGGTCACCACAAAACGGTTCGGGCGACCTGTATATGTTGCTTTCAAAATTGTATCGTAAAGGACCTTCATTGTATCTCCTATATCAATCATGTTCTATATATTTATTATACGATAAGTGGCCAAAATGTTTCACGTGAAAACAGTATCCCCTATAATCATATATGCTATTAATAATTAATATTGAAATTTTTCATTTTTGTAGCTTAGGTTACATTATTACGTGTTAAAATAGTTTATACTAGGAACATCAGGTCAGTATTTAATACCCGTACTGATCGTTACGCCGGGTTTTGATGAGGCATCGCCTAGTTGATCTCATCACGCTGTTCGTATACGTGCGAAGCTTTCACAAAACCCAACGGCGTATATAGATTACAAATAAAGAATCACATAGATTAACTAAGTAGTTTTAGCCACTATTCTCCGCAGAGAGGGCTCGAGAAAGGATTTAATATGGCACAAATTGCAGCAAATTTACAACGCATTAAAAACGGCCAACGCCGTTATGCAATTACACCTCGCGTTCCAGCAGGTTTCATTCAACCAGAACAATTACAAAAATATATCGACGTAGCGAATGAGTTCGGCGCTGTTCTTAAATTGACTGGCAGCCAACGCATTATGATTACGAATTTGAAAGCAGAAGACGTAGATAAAGCTTGGGAAATGCTCGGCATGGAGCCAGCGTACACTGTATCTAATCGCGTGCGCAGCGTAAAAATCTGCCCAGGTACTACATTCTGTAAACGTGCTAAACAAGATAGCGTACATCTTGGCATGCAAATTGAGCGCAAATATTTGTCTCAAGAAATGCCAAGCAAAATGAAAATCGGCGTGTCCGGTTGTCTTAACTCTTGTACTGAAAGCCGCATGAAAGATGTTGGTATTATAGGTACTGTAGAGGGCTGGAATGTTTACGCTGGCGGTAGCGGCGGTGCTCATCCACGCATCGGCGACCTCATCGCTGAAGTAACAACTGAAAAAGAAGCTCTTGCATTAGTAGATCGTATCATTGCATACTATAAAGAAAATGCACAAATCGAGCGCATGGGCGAATTCATTGACCGCATTGGTTTAGAGGCTTTCAAAGCAGCTGTATTAGGCGACCTTGAAGGTGCTCCAGCTGAAAGCAAATCCGACGAACCAGCTGTGTTCTTGCCTGGTCATGGTAACGATCCTGAACCAGAAGCACCACGCCTCGAAGAAGGTGCCCCTATTACACCAGATACAATCATTCGCGATATCGTAGATACATATCCAAATGTTGTACCTGTGTTACAAAGCATCGGCATGGGTTGCCTTGGTTGCCCATCTTCTACGGCTGAACCATTATGGCAAGCTGCAGAAATTCACGGTGTTAATGTATACGATTTAGTTCAAAAATTAGAAACAGCACGAAAAGGAGCTTAATATGTCCGCATTCTTAGGTCACATCCATTACTGGTTATATCGTAAAATTCAATTGCTCGTAGAGCGTGAAAACTTGATTTTAGAGAAAACAACTAAGGTTGTTGATGATTTGGCAGAGGAATTGCACTCCATCTCCGTAGATACTTACGGTGAGCCAATCAACCCAAGTATTCCTCTGGAAAACATCATCGATCATGGCAATATACATGGCTGGTTGTCAAACCAAATCAACATTGCATCCGTTCGCGAAGCAGCTTTCATCAAAGATTTGCTCGACACTAACTCCGGCGACGAAGCGGTGAACGTAGTAACAGCTATTCTTGATGCGTTTGCTGTACAAGGCCAAGCATGTGGCGTTGTGGCACAAGATAACCTTGAAGAACACACAGCTCCAGCAATTTACAATGCGTTGCAAAACTTCTACGTAAATGGCATGCCTTGCGATGGTGGTGACCAAGTTGTTTCTGAAAGCCCTGATGAATTCACATGGGTTGGGGATCACAGATTACAAGCAGGCTACTGGCGTACAGCGGGCGTTGACCCTAAGTTCATGGCATTATCGTACCAAACATGGTTCGAAGCCTTTGTAAAAGCGGTAGATCCAAACTTTGAACTTGTAACGACTGAAGAAAACGGCACGCGTTTATATACAATCAAGAAAAAATAATTAATAAATACATAACATTCTGTTTGTTTAGGCACTATAAACGAACGAAAACGAGCAAAAAAGCGAACGTAAAATTTTACGTTCGCTTTTTATCTTATTATTTATATTCTACAATTACTTAACAGTATATGTAGTACCACGTCCTATACCTTGTTTTCTTAAAAAACCTGAGTTCACTAATTTATTAACAATTTGTAATACCTTCGTTTTTCCAAACCCTGTATACTCTACTAATTTTCTTGAAGGCAAAGCCTTAAATTGTAGAATATCATATATTTTCTTTTCATCAGTTGTTAATTTATCTAAATTTTGTTCAATGACAGGTAAAATGATTCTTATCGATTTTTCCGAATATACTATATCATAAAACGGGCGCAAAAACGAACGTAAATACTTTCGTTCGTTTTTGCGTCCATTTTAAATCTATATTTAATATATATTTCTTTCAAAACTGTAGCTATAGGCACAGAATTGATAAGCAATATCATTTATAATGTAAACATAAGGTAATTACACAAGTTAATTTAATTAAGTGATAGCGTCAGCTTCAAAACATAAAAAGCTAGAATTAGGAGGTCTATTATGGCAGGCACAGTTAATCAAGAATTAGGTTTATTATTCCAAGGTCCTAACTATGTAATCGTAAAAAAAGGCGGCAAAGCTGGTGAACAAGTTGAAAAACACAATCACCCAGAAGCAAATGTAATCTTTACAGTAGTAAAAGGTAAAGTACAAGTATTCCTTAACGAAACTGAAGAACACGTACTTGTACCAGGCCAAGTATTAGAATTCAACGGCGACAACTACATCCAAGCAACACTTGTAGAAGACAGCGAATTCGTAGTAAACCTTATCCACAAACCTGAATAAAATACTAACAGAACCTACAAACACTATTAGAAAAGGCGGTTAATCGTAATTGATTAACCGCCCTTTTTGTATTACTTAAATTCTGTAGTGCTTACATTTTATAGAGCTTACATTTTAAAGAAATTAAAAGGAATTATAGATTGTAAAGTCACTTACATCAAAGCGTTTTGTATGGCCCGGTGCCGGTACGCAATCTGGATGAGGATAACCGATTGGGAATATCGCTACAGGTATGATGTTATCAGGCAAAGCATAG
The DNA here is from genome assembly GCF_003463825.1 of Veillonella sp. AM51-8BH. Lineage (GTDB taxonomy): Bacteria > Bacillota > Negativicutes > Veillonellales > Veillonellaceae > Veillonella. The sequence continues at coordinate 10,539 of NZ_QSDY01000045.1, read as the reverse complement.
GCTGCTCGTACTTTACGGGGATCAAAATGAGCAATCCAAGTTGTTCCTAGACCTATATCCGCCACGGTAAACATGAGGTGAGAACCTACAATACTAGCGTCTACAACGCCCATATCCGCATCATCGTATTCCCGTTTCCAACTCACTGTATTATCATAACAAACAATAATCGCCAACGGCGCATTGAAGTGGCCATTAGTGCAGTCTTTTAGTTTATTAAGACTATCTGTCGTATTCAGCACAAGTAAGCGTTGCGGCTGATAATTATGAGCCGTAGGTGCTAATCTCACTGCCTCTAACAAGATATCTAACTTCTCTTGCTCAACGGGCTTCGTATCAAATTTTCTAACGGAATACCGCTCTGTGGCTAATGCTTTAAAATCTTTCATTAGATCTCACTCCTTAATTGAAATAAGCTAATCTATTTTAAAGAAAACACCTATATACTACTTATAATATATTAATTCGCTATTATAGCTCTTCTTTTACTACTTGAACAACTTCACTAAAATCTTCTGAAAGGGCATCAAATTCTTGGTCAGAATATAAAAAATAACCTTCTAAACCTCTATGAATAATCGCATTTACTGTTTGGTGAAACTCTTCATCTGTGGCATCAATGACGAATTGCGTCATTTCATAAGCTGCTTCCTCTGAATACATGAGTTTATCTATACCGATGCAGACCATCAGGTCTTGGACATCCTCTGGTGTAAGGGACTCCTTTTGAGCCGTCCCATTTACCATTCCAAAAATATATGCTGCCGCTAACTGTCTATCAAGCTCATCCTCTAAATCAATCAAGCTAAGGAATGTATCGACCATTTCCATAACTTCATTCACAATACTATCTTTCATAATAAATCCTTTCTAAAATAGCTTACACATTATCACAAGCAATAGCTATTGGATATAAAACTGACAAGTCTCTCTCCTTAGTTTACGCGATAATATAAATGTAACCTACAATATCTTATCTCTATACAGACTATTTCTGTTAATATATTTCTCTATCTTACTATAAAAGTCCTTTAAATCCAAAAGCCCCTTGTCTGAAATCAGACAAGGGGCCATTTCATATTATTTTTTTAGCCGGTATTATTTTTTAAGACGGCTAATTACTTCGTTAGTAATGTTTTCGATTTTGCTGTTAGCATCAGCCGCACGGATTGTGTATGGATCATCCAATACTACATCCATTTTTTTCTCAACGCGAATAGATTCAACTGCATTATGAATTGCTTGCATCATAGGTTGAGCAATTTTGTTGATTTCATCGTTTTCTTTTTGAAGCAATGGAGCTACGGATTTATTGAATTCAGCTTCTGCTTGAGTTTGATCTTGAATTTTTTCAATTTCTTGTACTTTTTTCTCAATTTGTGGACGGTATTGAGCGTCTACTTGTTGCATTTTCATATCTAATGCACCATAGCCAGGGTAGCTATTTACTACTTGGCTCATATTTACTAAGCCAATGTTAGCAGCACTTGCTACTGCAGCAGTAGCAGACATAGCACCAACGATAGCTAGGGTAGTTAATTTTTTAGATAATTTCATCTGAAATCCTCCTCGAAATAAAAGTGTCACTATACAATCCAATAGTGTACTATTTTTACTATAACAAATCTCGCTAACTTTCACAAGACTATGTTACATAGCATAATAAAGCCCTATGAAATGCTTATGAAAGTCTATAGAAGTTAAAATAATACCCACAAGTATACTCTGAAGCTATAATAGCAGTCGCTACGGACATATTCAGAGCACACATGTGGGTATTACGGCTTTCACCTAGTATTTATAATTCGACGTCGAATTATTGTTCATCGTTCAAATAAATGTATTTATCGGATTTCAATTTGGACACGAGGTCAGGCACCAAACCGATAAGACGATCGAAGCTGCTGCTGTAAGGGTTGCCTTTAATGTTGAACAACTCAATGCGTTCGCCTTTAATAACGAGGATAGCGCTTGGTTCCATTTTGGCACCGCCGCCACCGCCGCCACATTCGTGATTTTTGTTAGCAGTGTTGTGGTTTGTACCAGTACCAAAACCAAATGTTACGTCTACGAATGGAACAAGTGTAGTATCGCCGATTTGCACAGCTTCGCCTACTACAGTTTCCACCTTAATCATATTTTTGAATTTCTCGAATAGGACTTCCAAATTCTCTTTTACATTACTGTTTTCCATCACAGTACCTCCGCTTTTTGTGAAAGTATCATTGCTGTACGTTCAATACTTAGGTTTTTATACTATGTATTTACTTCTATATGACATATACATTATTTGTAGACCTTATATATTGTCTTTATACAGCTCATTTACTTAGTTGACTTAATATATCCTTACGCTGTTTGGCCTTGTTCGGCTTTCAGCTTTTCTAACTGCTTAGCTTCCTTCCGTTTAACCCAGAAGACGCGAGCGCTTTCACCCAATAGGGAACGCATTGGTTTAGATAGCAAGAATCGTGTACCATGCCAAGCCATGACAGCTAAAATGATGCGCCCTTTAATATGGCCGCTACCTTCACCGGCCCAATTTACATAATCGAGCTCGATGTTCTCAGCTTGTTCAGGCCAAATGCTGTACAGCATAGATGCGATAATCCCCATACGATATGGGTCACCGATACCAAATCGACCTTCTATGGCCACATCGCGTGGTTTAGAGTGTTCATAGCATCGCTTCGAAACAAGGAATAGCTGGTGCCATAATTCTGTATTTTGTACATGTTTCATGAACCAGAATGTAGGAATTTTAGACTTAAATGATGCTACCGGATCGTTTGGATCTGGTTTTTCAAAACGATGTTTAACCGTCGTTTTGAGGTCTTTCACCTTCGTAAATACCTTTTCCTTGATAGAACCGTCACTGTTGAAAGTAACGCGGCTCACTGTTTCGTCATCGCTTTTAATATGGGATGTTGGATCTTGCTGAATGGAGTCATACCGATCAGCTCGAGCCTGTGCATCCATATCCTTAGAAACTTGTTCAGGACGTTCAATGCGTTCATTTGGATTTTCAGATCTACCAGCCCCTGGTGATTCTTCATCACCAAAGGTAGCGTCAGAACGTTGAGAGCTCTTCAAATCTTCAAAGCTAGTGCCACTAGAGCTTGCAGAAGGGCCTTGTCCGCCCCCTTGCATCGCCTTCGCAAAAGCTTCTGTTTGAGACATTTCATCGTCTTCGTCCACAACTTTTTGGTATTCTTCGTCAACGCGATTTTCAAGCCATTCTTCATAGTCTTTCACAGGACCAATCTTGAGCATGCCCAAAATATATAATTCCTTAAAAAATGGTTTGTCCTGCAAATACGCTAGATGCAGTGAAAATACACGCCACAGCCATTTGACGCGCACCTCGCCTCGATATGGCGAGCGTCCGTTAATTTCGATGCTATATGTGATTGGTGTCAGTAGGATAATCAAGATGAGTGCTGCAATGATGGCCACAATAACGAGGGCCACAATAGCCACTGTACTCAACCACATCACCTCCTTAGGTGTACCTATGATTAGTTTTCAATACCTTTTCGAGCCATTACGCCTTGAAGGTAGTAATGTTTGACCTCTTTCATTTCCGTTACAAGGTCTGCCTCATCAATTAATTCTTGAGGAGCCCCACGGCCCGTAAATACGAGTTCCGTTTCTGGATGACGAGCATCGAGCAACGCCTTTGTTTTATCCCATGTAATGAGTTCAAAGAAGAGCGCCATGTTGTATTCATCAAGAACGACTAGATCGTACTCCCCACTGCTAATAGCAGCCAGTGCGCGTTCGTATCCTTTTTCGATGAGCGCTACATAGTCCTTTGGTGGATTACCGGATTCAAAGACAACGACTTCATCGCCCCATTTAGCGAGTTCGTCCTTGCTCTTCATCCCTTCTTTGATGATAAAGAATGGCTTACCCACGGTTTCTAAGGTTAAATTCTGTAAGGTAGGTAAAATAGTATGTTCACTATATACTTTAGATTTCATAAATTGCAAAAAGAGGACTTTCTTGCCAGCACCGATGGCACGGATTGCTAAACCGATAGCAGCGGTCGTTTTGCCCTTGCCTTCGCCGGTATAAACTTGTACATAGGCCTTCATAGATATACCTCCGTTCATATACTTTTATTTTACAATATATATATGCAAAATAAAGAAAAAGAACTTGCTATTAGTGCATTTGCACGCATAACAAGTTCTTTTTCTATGAATTATGTTTTATTTTAGTTGCTAATTGGTAAGAAGATCATAGGGTCTGTAGGAGATCCATTGAGTCGTACCTCGTAGTGAACATGAGCGCCTGTACTTTTACCAGTACTGCCCATCAAGGCAATTGTTTGACCTTGTTTTACGCTCATACCTACAGTTACCAATACAGCACTATTATGGCCATAACGGGTTACGAAGCCATTGCCGTGGTCGATTTCAACGAGGTTACCATAACCGCCGTCTGTATAACCTGCAAAGGTTACAACGCCCGCAGCAGTCGCCACAATTGGTGTACCATAGTCATCCGCAATATCTACCCCTTCATGGAATGCACCGATAGCGCCCGTTACAGGGTCTACACGGCTACCAAATGGAGAGGTAATAACACCCTTGCTCGGCCAGATACTTGGGGTAGTGTTATTCGTAACACCACCAGAGCCAGCAGAGAAGTTAATGGATTGCATAGCCATAAGGTCTTGCGCCCCACCATCACGAAGGATATTACGCATTGTATAGAAGCTAACTAGCAATTTTTGTGCGTCCTTGTCCATTTTGGACAGACGAGCTGATAATTGTGCCGCTGTTAGCGTCTTTACTTCGCTTTCATCAGCGGCTAGCTGCTTTGGGTCGCTACCGTCCCCGCCACCTTGAGATGGTGTGCCAGATTCAGCGCCCTTCAGCATTTGCTTGTTTTCTTCGCTAATTTGATTTAAATTTTGAATTTTCTTATCTAAAACATCTGTCTTTTGTTGTAACAATTTTAGCTGTTCAGATTGTAATTGTGTCTGTTGACGTAATTGCACAACCTCAGCTTGGCGCACGATGCCCCAAATGCCGAGAACCAATGCAGCGATAATTATAATAGAGCTTACAATAGCTGCAATCTTCGCTTGCTTGGTTGTTAATGTCAATATGCAGTTGTCACCATTTCTTTCAACTTTGTTTGAAATAAATGCCGGTACTTTCAATACAAACCTTCCTTATTTAGAAACGATGGCGCTCGTTAACGCTTCCTCATTGGTGCGCTCGCCCAACGCTTCGTTCAAACTCTCTAATTCTTCTTGTGAAAGACTTACGAGACTTTTACCTTTCACAATAGGTTTACTAAAAATACGGGATTCGCTACGACCGTAAATACTGGAGATACAGATACCGTTATTGTTGCCATCAAGTAATGTAAGCGCAAAAGACAAATCATTACCGATATTTTCAAAGGCATTATATTTAACAAAGCCAATTTTTTGTATCGTATTGCTTTGAATATTGCGGATCGCCGCTTGTTCGGTCATCATAGTCTCAAGACCCTTAGCAGCATCGCGAATTTCGCTAACCTCAACAGATAATTTACGTTCTAGGCTCGCACCATTGTCCCCTTGCATAAAGAAATCATATTTCTTTTTAAGGCTCCCTAAGCGAATGTGCAAGATTACACAATACACTAACAACGCTATTACAAGGACGATGGTCGCCATGCCAATCCACGGTTGAATCGATTCGAACATGTATATTCCTTCCTATACAATCATTCAAACTCCAACACTTAATTATACCATTCTTATTGTGAAAGTTAAATGACTGCATACAATTTAATTTAATATGTGTAATTATAGATTAATTATACCTACCCTTTTATTTCGTCAATAAATGGGCTTATCGCTCGTTCTAGTATACCATGTAGAGCCGCTATGAGTACACCGTAATTTACGATTGGTGTGCCTTGTACAACGGCACATTCAATGCGTCGTAACACCTCGCGGCGTGTGAGCATACAAGCACCACAATGGATGATTAAATCATACTGGGATACATCTTTTGGGAAGGCGCCCCCACTCGTAAATTCTAGCTGTAAATCTATATGACCTTGCTTCTTAAGAAGATTAGGAATCTTTACAGTACCAATATCATCACATTGACGGCGATGTGTGCAGCCTTCACTAATAAGCACCTTAGAGCCTGATTTCAAATTCTTAATCGCTTCTACACCAGCTACTAAGTCCTGTAATTTTCCTTTAAAGCGGGCCATCAAAATAGAGAACGATGTCAACGGAATTGTATCAGGTGTTAGCTCATCAACTCGATCAAAGGCTTGAGAGTCACAGATAACCATCTTAGGTGGGTTCTTAAGAGAGTTTATCATAGCTGGTAACTCTTCTGTTTGGCACACTAACGCTAAACCTTTATAATCCAATATTTCACGAATAGTTTGTACTTGTGGCAAAATAAGGCGACCCTTTGGCGCTGCACTATCGATAGGACATACAAGAATTATAGTATCCCCCTCTTCTACTAGGCCTTGTAATAGAGTTTGATCACCTTCTACATCAAGTGGTGTTAATCCACCCAAGAGATCAAGTAATTCTAAACGTTTAGCTTTAGATGTAAAATCGGCCGAGCCAATCACGGTAGCTAAATCGGACAGCCCCTTATGAGTTTCAACATAAGCAGAGGTATCAGATATAACGTCTCCTTTATTCTCTGCATTGATTGCGTTTATATCGCTTATTTCATTTATAAATAATGCAATAGGTACATTGTTTTGTTTTAATAGGCCTAACCAATGCATATCATCAGCAGTTGGTTCTTCATTAGCACGAAGTACATAAACAGCGAGATTAATCTTTTTCACAACCTCTTCTGTTTTCTCCATCCGCAATGTACCTAATTCAGTTGTATCGTCTATACCAGCTGTATCAGTAATCACTACAGGGCCTAGTGGCAAAATCTCCATGGATTTACTCACTGGGTCTGTCGTTGTTCCTGCCACCTCAGATACAAGGGATACAGCTGATCTGTTAACATATTAATCAATGTAGACTTACCAGCGTTACAACGACCAAAAAAGCCTATATGCACGCGGTTTGCTTTAGGTGTTTGTTCCATAGTCTATCCTTGTTACTTAACGTTTATATTTATTACAAAATATAGTTAATCATCTTACAACATGTATTAGTATGTATTAGTACGTATTAGTACGTATTAGTATGTATTATGATGTATTATGATCTACTAAGTTATCTTACAATATTATTATAACTCAATAAAATACCTTATATACAGTAAAAGCGCAGTCCGTAGACTACGCTTTTACCGTGGATTGTAAATTGTATTTACATTATACAGAATTGTTATCGGTTTGTCACTACTAAATTCACATAATTCGATTCGAATTTAAGTATATCAATTATACTCTAAATTCTACTGTTTCAGTATCGTCTGTATTATCTTGACCATCCATAAAAGCAATGAGACGTTCTAATTCTGCTTCAGAGGAGAAGGCAATTTCAATCTTACCTTGAACCTTTTTACCAGCACGGAATTTAATATTTACAGGAGATCCTAAGCTTAATTTTAAACGGTCCATAAGAGCACGTACCTCTGCAGTACTTTGCGGCTTAGCAGCCTTTGCTTTAGGTGTCTTATTTTGCATAGACTTCACAAGAGCCTCTGCTTGACGAGCACTTAACTCGCCCTCTTTAATACGTTCAGCAGCTTCAATTTGTTGCGCTGCACTACGCAATGCCAACAATGGACGTGCTTGACCTACTGTTAAGTCACCTTCGATGAGATCTTTTTGTACAGAATCACATAATTTTAACAAACGAACCATATTTGCAATATAAGAACGACTGCGACCTAGTCGAGCAGAAATCATTTCTTGAGTTTGTTTATACGTATCCATTAAACCTTGGTATGCCAAAGCTTCTTCAATTGGATCCAAGCCTTCACGTTGTAGATTTTCAACGAGGGCCACTTCTGTCATCTCTTCTGTATTATATTTCTTTACAATAACTGGTACAGTCTCAAGACCTGCAATAATAGCAGCACGGTAACGACGTTCACCAGCTACGATTTGGTATTTATTCTTTTGTTTACGTACTACAATCGGTTGAAAAATACCAAGATTTTTAATAGATTCAGCTAATGTTGCCAAACTATCTTCATCAAAACTTTTACGAGGTTGATCTGCATTAGGAACTAACTCGGAGATTGGTAGTTCGTGAATCTCCTTTTCAGGCAATACAGACTCTACCGTATCTACCTTCATTAAATTTCCAAGGCCCTTCCCCAAGCCGGATGATTTACTTTTCTTACTTTTTACTTCTCTAGGCATAACTAACCTCTCTCACCTTACATATGCGACTATATATCAATTTGTAACACTCAATTATTTAATAGCCAGGGTATTAGTCTAGTCATTTTAACTATTTAACTAAACAACAAGCTATCTATTTAACTAAACAATTATCTATCTATTTAACTATTGAACTGTTTATTTATCTTTTGAAGCTTTAATCACTTCTTTAGCTAGTTTAGTATATACGTCCGCCCCTTTAGATTTTGGATCATATACGATAATAGGTTCACCATAACTTGGAGCTTCGCTAAGACGTACATTACGTGGAATAATGGTCTTATATACTTTATTGCCAAAGAATTTTTTAACTTCATCAGCAACTTGAATAGATAAATTTGTACGGCCGTCAAACATTGTTAATAACACACCTTCAATTTCAAGGTCTTTATTAGATGTTTGTTGCACAATAGTAATTGTTTTCACTAGCTGACTAACCCCTTCTAATGCGTAGAACTCGCTTTGAATCGGAATTAACACGCTATCTGCCGCTGTAAAGGCATTTAATGTTAGCAAACCAAGGGATGGCGGACAGTCGATAATGATAAAATCATATTCATCACGTACGGGTGCCAATGCTTTTTTCAACATTGTTTCACGTGAAACAACTGAAACGAGTTCCACTTCTGCACCAGCTAATTGAATTGTTGCAGGCGCTACAAATAGCTTTTTAAGCATTGTAGGCTGAACAATATCAGCAATAGGTTCACCATCGATTAGAACATCGTGTACACAGAGTTCTAAATCATCTTTTTCAATACCTAAACCAGAGCTAGCATTACCTTGTGGATCTAAATCAACAAGCAATACTTTTTTACCAGCATCAGCCAAACAAGCGCTTAAATTCACGGATGTCGTCGTCTTACCAACACCGCCTTTTTGATTAGTAATAGCTATCACTTTGCCCACTTAATTCACCTCACATGTTCGTTCAAAATATTTCTTTTTAATTATAACATAAAACGACGATAATTACGGTAATTACAAATCAAATTCCAGAAAAATATCTATATTTTATTCGATGAATTGTAAAATATATTGCGACAAGTAAAAAGACTCATATTGGAGATCTCGTGTAAAATGTAAATAACCACAAATACATGACACGGAGGTCTCTAATATGAGCTACATACATCTTACCATAGAAAAACGAAGTCAAATAGAAGTTTTACGAAAAGAAGGATACTCTGTTCGTAGAATTGCTAGCTTAATCGGTGTCCACCATTCTACTGTAGCAAGAGAATTAAATCGCGTTAAAGGTGAATATTCTGCGATTAAAGCTCAACAGTTAGCAATTAGTAAGTCTGCTAATAAAGGTAGACCAACAAAGTTAACCCCTCAATTAGCGGCTTTAATTGAATCCAGGTTACAACAAACTTGGTCTCCAGAAGAAATAGTTGGTTCTGAATTAGTTGGGGTTCTAAGCTTTAAAACAATATATTCTTGGATCCATCGTGGTTTTCTTGCTGTAACAGAGAAAGTACTTCGCCGGAAAGGCAAAAAACCTGGTACTCAAGAAAAGCGTGGACGCTTCAATGTGAAAAAGACCATTAAGGACCGACCTCAAGAAGTTGAAAACCGGGAGACTTTTGGTCATTGGGAACTAGATACAATGGTGTCTTCCAGAGGTCAAAGTAAAGGGTGTTTAGCTACATTTGTTGAACGTAAAACTCGATTCTATATAGCAATAAAGATGGATGACCGATCTAAGGATTCTATGTTTTTAGCTATTAGTTCCCTATACAACACATTAACAAGTAAATTACTTAAAACCTTTACCGTGGACCGTGGTAAAGAATTTGCGTGCTTTGAACAGGTTGAAACCGAGTTTGGGATACCGATGTATTTTGCTGACGCCTATGCAGCATGGCAACGTGGCTCTAATGAAAATAGTAATGGTTTACTTCGAGAGTTTTTTCCTAAGAAAACCGATTTAGCTAAAGTAACACTAGATAAACTAACAGAAGCACTAGTGCTGATTAATAATCGACCGAGAAAATGCCTTGGGTTTAAAACACCATTTGACATGTTTAAACATGAGATTAGAAAATTGATTTAGTTTTGTCGCATTACTTATTGCAATTCATCATTCACTAACTACATTATTTAATAATACACATATTTACATATTAGCAAATAATATGATTAGATCTTATTTTACAACTTTATTTCGTATTTCTCAAAAGCTTCTATAAGAATTTT
>NZ_QSDY01000044.1 GCF_003463825.1 Veillonella sp. AM51-8BH | reverse complement strand
TAATAGAGTGGTTGTCAGATCATTCAATGCCCTCTTTAGAGGGCCGCCACTAGAGAAAGACCCTTATAGGGTCAGAGCAAACCACCCGTTCTACGGGTGGTTATGATTTGTACGAAATGAATTCTCTAATATGATTAATGTATTTCCTGAATTAATGTATTTTTTGATAAGAGGTACCCATTAAGGGTGTACGTACTTGATAATATTATGGGTAGCAGTCTTGATATTTTCAAGGCTAGTAGCCAAGTTAAGTCGCACAAAGGTGGCGTAGTTTTCGCCTCCAAACCATTCGCCAAAGCTTGGTGCGATGCGGCATTTATTTTCAAATAAGTCGTGCATATCTTCAGCCTTAACATAGGCACCAAAATCAATCCATGCTAAATAGGTACCGTCCATAGGGCTGATGCGGATTTGTGGTAATGCCGTACAAAGCTCTCGGCACAGATATTCATAATTTTCACGTATAACAGCTAGTACATCTGTGAGCCATGCCTCCGCCTCTGGATGTGTGTAGGCTGCGGTGATGGCCGCTTCCGCAATGACGTCCGAGTCTGTGTGGTACACATGAGCTTTATAGGCGTTGAATTGGCTTCGTAGTCGTTCGTTAGGGATAATAACCTCTGCGTGGTGCAAGCTAGCCATATTGAATGATTTGGACAGGGAGGACATGGCAATCATGTTATCCGCATAGGCCCCTTTACTTACCGTCAAGGCTGATGTGAATTCCGTTGGGCCTGTGATAAGGTCTTGATGGATCTCGTCACTAATGATGAGTACATTGTGCCGTTGGCAGATGCTGAATATTCGCTCCATTTCCTGTTCCGTCCATACTTGGCCTACAGGATTATGCGGATTGCAGTGAATGAACAATTTAACATCGTGCTCGGTTATTGCTGTTTCAAAGGCTTCGTAATCTACGGTGTATCGATTATCTTCAGTGCGCTTCATAGGAACCGCGATGATTTGACGTTGGGCATCGCTGGCGCTTGTATCAAAAGCGCCATACACAGGACTTAGAAGAGCGATGGCGTCGTTTGGTTTTGTAAAAGCTCCAATACACCACATAATCCCTGTAATGACGTTGGGCGCGCTGGTGAGCCATTCTTGCTCAAGACTACAGTTATGCCGGCGTTTGTACCAACTCATAACTGCCTCTATATAATCCGGATTTATCATGGTATAGCCTAGAGGATTGGCTTTCACATAGTTACAAATGGCCTCTTGAATGCACTGAGGCGGCATAAAGTCCATATCGGCTACCCATAGTGGTAATAGGTCAGTACGGCTGAATTTTAAATGCTCGCCGTCCCATTTGCGGGAATGAGAACCGCGTCGATCAATATAGTATGTTTTAGTAAAGTCTACTGTGTTCATAGTGAACCTCTTACATTCTGCTAGATTCATAAGAAATCTTGTGTAATTATATATATCAGTTCGGTGTCACCAACATCTATGAGTGTATGTTAATGTGGTGCAAATCAATTATTCTGTCTATTATCAGTATACATGCATAGATATATATGTAAATATACACTTAAGAATTGCTGTTACCTTACCATTCGTTTCTATGCGATCCTTGCATGAATAGGGGCTATATTCGTATACAAAAGGTGCTTTATTTGCTTGACTGTTGGGACTTTCACAATTTAGAATATACTATAGAATAGTGTGTGTCTGACCAGTGACCACACGTCTATCGAATGGTTACAAAAGATAAATCTTAGCAGCATGTGGCGACATCCCTATGTGAGAGGGCTCATCGGATTGTTCAGGTACATGCAACGCTGTATAAGTATAGTACTGGATCCTTGTTAGGAGGCATGTGCCATGAGTAACGAATTAAAACCACTACATTTTGATGCGGATTATACAATGGAGGAAGCGCTCGCTGAGGCGAAACGTTGTCTAAATTGTCCAAAACCATTGTGCCGTATGGGTTGCCCTATTGAAAACGAAATTCCACGTTTTATCCAAGCTATCGCGCATGGTAATTTTGGTTTAGCCAATGATATCTTGGCAGAACGTACAAACTTGCCATCCATTTGTGGCCGCGTATGTCCACGCGAAAACCAATGTGAAGGTAACTGTATCATGAACAAGGCGAAAAAACCGCCTATCAATATCGGTAAACTGGAACGCTTTGCTGCTGATTTTGAAAGCATCAATGAACTTCGCAAACCTAAGAAGATCAAACAAGATCTTGGTAAGGTTGCCGTTGTTGGTTCTGGCCCTGCAGGCTTGTCCGTAGCTGGTGATATCGCTAAACTTGGTTATGAAGTAACTGTATTTGAAGGTCAATCTGAACCAGGTGGCGTACTCTTATTCGGTATTCCAGAATTCCGTTTGTCTAAATCCGTTGTACGTCGTGAAATCGCTCGTCTTGAAGGTTTAGGCGTTAAATTCGTATGTAATACATTTATCGGTCAAGATAAAACATTGGATGAACTCTTCGCTGAAGGTTTTGACTCTATCTTTATCGGTACTGGTACACATATTCCTCAAGAAGTACGCATGGAAAACGATGAAGTGCATGGTGTATTCCAAGCGATGTACTTGTTGACGAATGTACAATTAGTGGAAAATGGCGAGCTTGATGCAGAGCAAATCCCTGTTAAAAAAGGTGACCGTGTTATCATCATCGGCGGTGGTAACGTAGCGATGGATGCGGCTCGTACATGCGTACGTTTAGGCTGTGAATCCGTTACTGTAGCGTACCGTCGTAGCCAAGAACAAATGCCAGCATTATTGTCTGAATACGAAGAGGCTCGTGCTGAAGGCGTCCAATTCCAATGGTTCGCTTCTCCAGTAGGCGTAGAAGGTAAAGACAAGGTAGAAGGCTTCAAATATGAAGTGATGGCTCTTAACGAAGATGGTGCAGGCATCCACGGTACTGGTAAGTTCCAAGTTATGCCTGTAGATAAAATTATCATCGCTGCTGGTCATAAACCAAATGCTCGTCTTATCGGCGAAGGTAATAACCTAAAAGTAGACGAAAAAGGCTACATCATTACATCTGAAGATCCATATGGTATGACTAACCGTGACGGCGTCTTCGCTGGCGGTGATGTTGTACATAAACCGGCTACTGTAGTATTGGCAATGCGCGAAGCTAAAAAAGCTGTGGATGGCATGGTTAAATACATGGAAATCAAAAAAGCGCAAGAAAGTGCTAACCAATAATCCTATAGCGGATAATGATATAAGCTAGTAACATTACTATTCAAGTGTATTCATGATGAATAGATAATGTATAGAAATTATAAAAATCTAGGAATTATCTATACTAATTGATATAGCATAGTACATTTTTAGTACTAATTCTTTCTATATATACGATAATTACACGAATTGTTGAAAATATACATAACATAATATGCATAGAAAAAAGCCTTACTAGAACTAATTGATACATTAGTTTTTAGTAAGGCTTTTGTGTTATTACTTTTCAACTGCTACTAGTCACTGAACCTACGATATGGGTATAGTAAAGGCATAACCATGTGTTGAGTGTGAAAGTAGATAGAGGTTGCTATGAATCCTATTCTATGTTGTCGTGATATACAGGTTCGACAAGAGGTTCACAAACTAGGAGTATTAATTTTGCTTTGGCGTAGACAATTGGGCATGACGCAGTATCAGCTGGCTGATAAGTCTGGTCTAGCTCAATCTTATATTAGTGATCTTGAAAGTGGTGCTATCGATCCTAGGTGGTCCACTGTTTACAGAGTTGTATCTGGATTAGGGCAGATGAGCGTACAAGATTTTCTAAATGGACCACAAACCATTAGAAGCCTAAGGATTCATTGATGATGATAATCTCCATAGTTTGCATGTTGCGCATCTTTTTGTAGTAAATTGTTAAAGCATTACAAATGCGATCCGGAGAACCACAGTCATAACACTTTTCTTCTAATTTTGCACAAGGATTGAGGGAGCTTTTCTTGTTCTTTTTACTATTCAATGGAGCTGCTACATTGCGCGCTCGATAAATAGCGGACGCTAAATCAGGGGTGATCTTGTTGATACCGAGCACGAAGAATACTTCTTGAGAACCAAATAAAGAAGCTGCCACACGATTGCCTGTGCCGTCGATATTGACCATCTCCCCTGTTTGAGATAAGGCGTTTACAGATGTGAGAAATACATCGCGCCCCATGGTGCGTAATGCAGTGTCCCGGAAGCTTTCACCAGGGAGAGGTCGTTGGATATCTGTTATATTATCGTTGACCTCGGATAAAGCATCATGTACATTGAGCTCTAATAAGGTGCGGGAATCGCCGATAGCCACTCTTTTATTCTGAATGCGAGACTGTAAATAATCAACAGCTTCAGTGCCTGTTTCAAAGTAATGAACTACAAAATTATTGCGCTCTAAAGCTTTGATTGTTTTCTCTATATCGATGGGGGCATCATTGATTTGGGGATTGATACTGCGTTGATTGTCGTTTCTGTATTGGCCATGAGTCCTCCGATATTATGTAAATAAGTGAGGTAAATCTTATTAATTATATTCTATTATTATTGTATCGTTTTATGTGAAGATGGTTCAACATATTGAATGATTAGCTTTGTTATATTAATTTGGTAAAAGTTGGAATGAAATCCAAATTTACTATAAAAATTTGTGAAAGTTAGAACGAAATCCAAATTAATGATGAAAAAAGCGAAAAGTTGGAATGAAAGTTAGAACGAAATCCAAATTAATGATGAAAAAAGCGAAAAGTTGGAATAGATTCCAACTTTCACCATTATCAAAATGATAGTATAAAAATTAGAATAATAGGCTTAGAAAATAAATTTTACTTTTACCTATAGGTTGAATTTGCTATAATAATAGTATTGATATGGCATAAGCCAATGTTAAGGAGGCAAAAATCGTGGATTTAATTCAAAAATTAAAAGACCAAGTAAAACCATTAGGTAAAAAAATCGTGTTGCCAGAATACA
The DNA here is from genome assembly GCF_003463825.1 of Veillonella sp. AM51-8BH. GTDB lineage: Bacteria > Bacillota > Negativicutes > Veillonellales > Veillonellaceae > Veillonella. Next base: position 10,349 of record NZ_QSDY01000044.1, on the reverse strand, counting down.
AAGATGAACGTGTATTGAAAGCAACTGAAATCATTTTGAAAGAAGGTTTCGTAACACCTGTATTGGTAGGTAATCCTGCTGAAATCGCTGAAGCTGCTAAAGCTGTTGGCGTATCCATCGAAGGTGCTGAAATCATCGATCCAGCTAACTACGATCGTTACCAAGAAATGGTTGATACATTCGTAGAATTGCGCGCTAAAAAAGGTATGACTCCTGAAAAAGCTGACGCAACTATGAAAGGTGACTGCTTATTCTTCGGCGCTATGCTCGTTCGCCTTGGCGCAGTAGATGGTATGGTTGCTGGTTCCGGTTGCCCAACTGCAAACGTATTGCGCGCTGCATTACAAGTTGTAGGTACTAAACCAGGTCTTAAAACTGTATCTTCTTCCATGTTCATGTTCACAAGCAAAAAAGAATATGGTGACGATGGTATGCTCGTATTCTCCGACTGCGGCGTATTGCCTAACCCAACTAGCGAACAATTGGCTGATATTGCAGAATCCACTGTAGAAAAAGCTCGCAAAGTTGTTGGCATGGCTGACCCTCGCGTATCCATGTTATCCTTCTCCACTAAAGGTTCCGCTTCCACTCCAGAAGTAGACAAAGTGGTTGAAGCTGTTAACATCTTGAAAGAACGCAATGTTGACTTCAAATTCGACGGCGAATTACAATTGGACGCTTCCATCGTTCCTTCCGTAGCAGAAAAGAAAGCTCCTGGCTCCAACGTAGCTGGTAAAGCTAACATCTTGATCTTCCCTGATCTTCAAGCTGCTAACATTGGTTACAAATTGGTACAACGCTTCTCCGGCGCTGACGCTCTTGGCCCATTGATTCAAGGCTTGGCTAAACCAGTTCATGACCTTTCCCGTGGCTGCTCTGCTCAAGACGTTGTAGACGTTGCTGCTATCGCTGCTGTTGAAAGCATCTAATTTCAACTACAACTTCATTTGAAATATTTCAATGAAATAGAAAAAGCTGATTCTTCGGAATCAGCTTTTTTGTTTGTATAAATCTATATAGAAGGTGTATGATTAGGTTAAATAAAGTTGATTAATGTACTTAATCAATGTATTACGTAAATGCACTTGATACATACAAGTATCATTGTGTTTGGAGTCGTGAAAAGGAGAGGGCTATGATTTCTGTATTCGATACAAATCCTGTTGTTTTTGAAAGTAATGATCGTACGTTAACAATTAGTTACAATGGTGTGCTCTGTAAAGATGCTAATGGTACGGTTATCACTGACATTGATTTTGAAGATGTAAATGAGCTATATCTTACAAGATATCTAAATTCAAATAGTAACTATACGATTTTGTTTAGAGACCATAATTGGAAAAATATAGAAGGCCAAGATTTAGATACGGACCGTACAGAATCTAACATTGGTCATAACATTCGTGAAACAAAAGCGATTCTTACAGCCTTTGCTCGAAATAAATTGACCGCAGATTTTCCTGCGAACTTAGATACTCTTCAATTACCATTAGACTCTTCCTTTATGGGTAAACGAGAAATTACCATTAAAAACGGTGTTATCTCAAATGGTAAGGTAGATATCCCTATTAATGAAATTCGCCGCGTAGTATGTGCATCTAATGGTACGATTAGCAAATTATTAGTCTATAAGGAAGAAAAACCTAGTTCATTCTTTAAAAAGATTTTTGACAAATGTGATATGAAAATCACCTTAAACGCGATTACCTTGCCATTATTAGAAGCTATCGTAACGCGCAATACAGGCCATGGTATCGACTTCTCACGCGGTAATGGCTTTGACCAAAAGGATTCCAACTATATTATCATTCGCTACCTTGACTCTGGATTCTTCCTAGAAAAAGACGGTACAGCACCTACAGAATGGCAAAAAACTGCGGCTGAGACTACAGCTAAATTTAATTACGATGTAAAAACATTATTAATATAATATTAGTTTTATTGTGAAAGTTAGGAGTTACTATGTCTGTATATCAATTTTCTCTGCCTAATAAGTCTGGTGAATTGCAATCACTACAAAATTTTGAAGGCAAAGTTCTTATCGTTGTTAATACGGCAAGTAAGTGTGGATTTACTCACCAATATGAGGGATTAGAGACTCTTTATAAGAAATACAACGAACAAGGTTTAGAAATTATTGCGGTTCCTTCCAACCAGTTTGGCGAGGAAGAACCTGGTTCTAATACCGAAATTCAATCCTTTTGCAAGGTAAATTATGGGGTTACTTTTACTGTGATGGGGAAATCTGATGTACGTGATGAAAGTGCCTTGGATTTATTCAAATATATGATTAAAGAGCAACCATTTAAAGGGTTCCCACCTAGTGATAAGACAGAAATGCTTACAGACTATCTCAATGGCATTGATCCTAACTATTTAAAGGACGATGAGGTAAAGTGGAACTTTACTAAGTTTGTTATAGATCGTAAAGGTAATGTGGTAGGGCGCTTTGAGCCTGTTGTAAAACCGATGGAAATGGAATCTTTTATTGAAACATTATTATGATTTTGGCAGACGACTAAATTTTAGGGAATAAGTAACATTGATTTATAATATCTCTTACTTCTTAAAAGTGTTCGTTTAGTAGCGTACTTAGTATGGTAAAGAAAAGAACCGCTAGTTTTGTAACTAGCGGTTCTTTTGCGTATATAGTAATGGAAGATGTTTATGTGCCTAGAAAACTAAATTTTCTAGGATATGTTTTGTATCTGTGTAGTTAGTTTTGCACCGCTGTAAAGCGTTGACGACCAAACTTGTGGTTCTTAATTTCATCCACTAGAATTTGTGCGAATGTATCATAAGAGATATAAGGCTTACCTTCTCTGTTTACGATAACATTTTCATTACCTAATATATAGTCATTAGATTCTGGACCTTCTGCATCTAAGATTGGTGGTGGGGTAAACATTGTCCAGTCTACATTGCTAAATTTACGCAAGATATCGTCAGATTTACTATGGGTTTTGGAACGAACTAGAAATTCTGGAGGAAACTCTGGTGTATCATTTAGTTGAACTGTGTGATCTTCGTCTACATAGAGGCTACCTGCACCACCTATAGCGATGAGGCGTGTATTTGTGTTAGCTAATGCTTTCACGAGCAATAATGTCAAATCTGCTGGTAAATGATACATATCTGGTGTGAAAGCACTTGTAGCGTTTACTACTACATCAAATGGACTTAGTTCTTGTTTTGTTAATTGCAATGCGTCTTTTACGACAGTTGGAATACCTTTAATCGCACCTTCACGGCGAACAACGCCTGTTACTTGATGACCCGCTTTAAGGGCTTTTTCTACAATACGACGACCTGCTTTACCATTTGCACCGATCACTAAAATATTCATGTTGATTCTCCTTTTTATGTAAAGTGCCAAACAATTAATTCTAAGCTTGGGGGCCTATGGCCTAGGCAAAGTTGTTTAGAACTAATCATTTGCTACCACTCTAACATATGATTAGTGAATATATATTCAACTGATGACATCATTATATAGATGTGCATCTGTTTGAATAGTAGAATCATTTGTGATAGGTACTATCAAAAGTGATAGAATTATGATATTTACTAGATAAAAAATTTTCAAAAAGTTTTGTACCCTAAAAAAAGATACTATAAAATGCTTGCAATACGATAAATTTGTGTTATGATTTGAACAACGTTATACACATAGAGAAGGAGAATTACCATGGCAGATCAACTCGTAAATGTTCATGATTTAGTGGGCCGCTGTCCGTATGCAACGAGCCAAAAGTTATTAGCCGGTAAATGGTCGTTATTGATCATGCACGAATTATCTGAAGGTCCTGTGCGCTTCCGTGAGTTAGAGCGCCGCTTATATCCAATTACGCAAGCCACTCTTACGAGAGCTCTACGCCAAATGGAGGATGATGGTCTTGTACATCGTGAAGTATATGGTACTATTCCACCTAAGGTAGAATATAGCCTTACCGAAGTGGGGGCAGAGTTTAAAGCGGTTCTCGCATCTCTTGAAAAATGGGGGAATCAATATATTGACTATATGAAAGCCGCTGGCCGCATTTAAGAAGCGGCAGCGGCATTTCTGCCCTTATTATGATATAAATAGCCATTTGTTTATGCCATGTATTAAGAAAAATATGGTATAATAAACAATACGAATGATATAAATTCTCAATAAATGAGAGGTATTGATAATAATGTTGAATGTTACTTTTTTAGCGCATAGTGGCTTTCTTGTAGATGACGGTAAGCGTTGCTATGTGTTTGATTATTATAAAGATCCTAACAATATTGTTTGGCAATTAGCAAAGCGAGGTCGTGAGCTCTGGTTCTTTGTAAGCCATGTTCATGCAGATCATTTTAATCCATCCATTACGGAATTTGATGGTCCTCAAACACGCTACATTTGCCATCAAGATGTGCCATTAGAAGGCAAGGTAAAGAAATGCATTACCATGCGCCCAGGTCATGATGCGACATTAGACGATGTAGGCATTCATATGTATGGTAGTACCGATGAAGGTGGTTCTTTCTACGTAAAGACAAATACTGCTAACATCGATTCTGATTCTATCTTCCACGCAGGTGACCTCAACTGGTGGCATTGGCTTGGTGACACGCCAGAGAATAATGCTGATGCAAAGCGCATGGCGTGGCGTGAGTTCAAAGAATTGGATGGTTTATCTGTCGATGTAGCGATGTTCCCTGTAGATAATCGTTTGGAAGATGCTATGGAGTGGGGCGCCATTGAGTTTTTGCGCCGTGTAGAGGTGAAAAAAGCTTTTATTCCGATGCATCTAAATGGACCACTATGGACACCATCTGTGTATTTTAAAGCTCTCTTTGGCGATGTCCCTGTATGGGAACCTCAAAAAGAAGGCGATGAATGCACATTTTAACTGAAGTGTTAATCGGATGCTCTAGCAGATGATTGATACACATATTAAATATACTTTCACAAGTTGTTGTAGTACGTGAAAGTTCGTGGCCTCTATGGTCACTACGTTATATGGGGAGAGTCTATATACGTAATTTAGTAAGTTAGGATCAAGTGATGATGAAAACTAAACCAGTGGCAACCACCCTATTGGTTGTCATGGCGATTATATTTTTAATTTCATATCCACAACGGCAAGATATGTTTTGGGCATTTATCATGCACGTATCTGGGGCCGCTATGATCGGTGGCTTGGCGGATTGGTATGCGGTGACGGCGCTCTTTACAAAACCTTTGGGGATACCTTTTAAGACGGCTATCTTACCACGCAGTAAGGAACGGCTTATTCAAATGGGGCGTACCATGCTCAGTGAAGAACTATTGCGCGTGCCTCAAATGTACTATGCCATCAAAAAAGAACGGGTTATGGTCCGCATTATTGAATACGGCATGAGTGATGTTGGACAAGACCAAATGCGCGATATTTTGTACGGTGTAGGAAATCAGGTCTTGTCCCATATGGATATTGAACCTATGCGCCAGGAGATCAATAAAGCCATATACAAAGGTGTTACAAATTGGAAGGCGACACCGCTCGTTATCTTGTTTGGCCGCTGTATGCTAGAACGCCATACGGCCAGCATTTTCTGGCTATATTTCAACCGTACTTGTCAGCGTGTCATTGCATCGAATCAAGTATATCCGTACTTGTACCGCGTTATGCTAGACATTATGAAAACCTATACGAAGGACTCCTTCTTCCGTGAATTGGCCATTGCCTTTGGCGGTGATGGGCTTTCACCAGAACGATTGGTAGAAACGGTACAGAAAAAGGCTGTTCAATTCCTTAAGGATAATGAGTCCATCGACTCTGATTTAGGTCGTTACATATGGGGACAAGCCATTCGTTTCTTCAATAATTTGGAAACCAATGCAGAGTGGCAAGCTTTCATCGAGGAACATAAAGATCAATGGATAAAGATGGTTCTCGAAGAATGGGAAGGCAAGCTCATCGATGGTGATACTGTGGACTGGAAACGTCTCATGGATATCGTTATCGGTCGCTTTAATGTGCTCGGCACAGAGATTTTGCTGAACCCAGACAAGCAAGCGCCGTTTGAACGATTCTTCTTGTTACGTAGTATTCCGTGGTTACAAAAATTAAACCCTCTCATCGATAAGGTGGTAGGGCAGGAATTATCTCGCTATTCCCCTGATGAAATCACCCAAATTGTACGAGGCAAGATGTACTATGACCTTCAAATGGTTCGTATCAATGGTTCCCTCGTAGGGGCTGTTTTAGGTGGTATATTCTACGGTTTATATCTTTTGGTAGAGGGGGTGCTCAAATGATTCAGTATTTGAAATCCCTCACTTTGCGGCAACGTGCTAATGGCATTCTTGGCTTGACCGCTGTATTGTACTGTTTTGTTTTCATAGGTCAATTTTTCTATGGCCATGAAAGCTGGTATCAGCCTCTTTATTGGGCTGTACAGTCAGCCCTTATCGGCAGTGTGGCAGACTGGTTTGCCGTAACTGCATTGTTCCGTAAGCCACTAGGTTTCCCATATCATACAGCATTGATTCCTCGGAATAAGGATCGCCTTATCAACGGTGTTATCAAGCTCGTTGAGACAAAGATGCTTACCAAGGAACGGTGCAAAGTATTGTTGAGTAATGTCCAATTTGTACCATTGTTCGAGAAGTTTCTGCTATCTCCAGAAGGGCAACGGGCAGCGCGCCTTGTGATACATCAAGGTTTACATCTGTTGTGGAAATCTCAAACGAACGAGGAATGGGCACAATGGGGGGCAAAACGCATCCGTGGATTGCTTCAAAAACATTCTCTTGTACCGGTTTTGAAACACGTATTGCTCGACTTATGTGAACATAATCGCTATGAAGGTATGGTTGTACAGGTATTGAATGTAATTCAAGAACGTATTAACCATCCAGCTATGGTTACGTGGCTTACAGCGGTTGTAGCAGAAGAGGCGCATAAGAAAAAGCGAAAAGGCTTCTGGTCTGATTTCCTCATCTCTATGTCTGAAGCGACCGATGTGGTGAACTACCATGAACTGGCACAGGCTATCGTTCAAGAGGCCTATGCTATGCTTGAAAATTGGAAGCGCCCAAATAGTCCGGAACGGACTGCATGGCTGCGCCAATGGGTAGACCCAATTCGCCACATAGAAGAGAATCGCGAGGTTTGTGATGCTCTCGATGAAGCGTGGGAACGTTGGATTCGTGAACAAGATTGGGAATCTGTCATTGAAAACCATTTATGCCCTTATGTAGAGGAATTATTACTTGTAGGGGATGAAAATGGGGAAACGCCTGCCCAAGTTCTTGTGAATATTGCTCTTGAATTGTGGACTGTATATGGCCAATCCGAAGATTTGAGAAATCGTATAGAAGATACATTACACAATATTGGTATATATGTGCTTGAACAGGGCTATGACCTTATTGAAACCATCATACGCCAAGTTTTGGGCGGCCTTAGCACAGAGAAGTTCATTTACTTCATCGAATCTAAGGTAGAGGATGACCTCAGCTGGATCCGTATCAATGGTGCCATTGTTGGTGCTATTGCAGGGCTCGTTGTATGGACCTTCCTCGAATATGTGTATATGCCACTATGGCAACAATTCATAGGCTAAACAATTAAATGCTAAATAATTAAGCGCTTCATAATAAAAGGGACTGACCCGTTGGTCAGTCCCTTTAGTTTATTCTTCTGTTCTGTTGTACGGCAATCGTACTGTAAATGTAGTTCTTACTTGTGGCTCGCTTGCGGCTGTTACTGTGCCATGGTGCAAGTTAATTACCTTATTTACAAAGTATAAGCCAAGTCCAATACCGTGATTTGATTTCTTGTTTCGAGATTGCTCTGTTTGGTACATGCGATCCCAAATATACTCAAGGTTTTCTGGCTCGATACCGATGCCGTTATCTGTTACTGTAATAATGAGTTCACCGCCGGCAAGCTTGGCTGAAATGTCGATGGTGGAATTCGTAAACTTGATAGCATTGTCCACCAAGTTTGTAATGGCACGACGTAAGGACACTTCATGAGCCACGATACTCATATGCGGTTGGATATTGGATGTGATAGAAATCCTTTTTTCTGTATTCTCTGCAACGAGTCGCGTATAGTCATGAACCATATTGGTTAACATCAACGATACATCTACAGGTGCTAAGTTGAGTTCGTGAGCGTTCTCTAGACGCGCTACATCGAGCAATTGACTTACGAGGTTAGTCATAAACTTGGCTTGTTCTAAGATATGTGTTAAGCCTTCTCGCAAATCATCCTCTGTACGGCCGTATTTTAAAGCAAACTCACTTTCAGCCTTAATGACAGCGATCGGTGTACGCAGCTCGTGAGATACGTCAGAACTAAACTGTTTCTCCCGGTTGGAGGAGTCTTCTAAACCCGAAATCATGCGGTTGAATGTGGTAGTAAGTTCGTATATTTCGTCACGCGCTGTGCGGGATGGAATATCAATACGGCGGCTCAAGTCATTATTCTTACCGATAACTTTGGCTGTTTTCGTCAAGGTTCGGACCGGCTTGAGGCCTTTTTTGATGAAGAGATAACCACCTAGTGATGAAATTAACAAGAAGATAACATCACCTAATAATAAACTATATAATAGGTTTTCTGTCTTTTTAGAGGCTGTTTTTACCTTTGTAACAGCACGCAAAATACCACGATAGTTTGGCTCGTTAACCGGTGTATCGTAGTAATAGAAGGTGTCGTCACCAACAGCAATTTCTCCAACCTGTCCTAAGGAAAGGACTGTTTGGTTTGGGAAGCCGTCTGGTAAGGCGCCTTTAATAATATAGCCGTCTTGGGTAGAAACAAAGAAGAATGTATTATCTTGGTACGGTTTAAATTTGCGAATATCCGTAGCCATGATCATTGCTTGCTGCTGCAAGCGCTCACGTACTTCTTTGTTGTCGGATTCGTGCGTATAGGCATAAATCCAGGCAGAGGCAACCATCAAAATGATGAGCAAAAAGATGGTATACCAAGACATAATTTTAAAAGTGAGGGGCAGCCGATTAAATAAATCGGTAGCTGCCCCAGACATGGTGTCTAGATCTCGGTGAGGATCATTAGTTTTCTGTTTTGAGGACATACCCTACTCCACGAACTGTTTGAATGAGTTTTACATTCTCATCAGTATCGATCTTTTTACGTAAATCTTTGATGTATACATCGATAAGATTAGAGTAGCTTTCATAGTCGTATTCCCAAACATGGTCAAGAATTTGTTGACGGGATAATACGATGTTTTCGTTACTTGCTAAATAGAATAAGAGGTCGAATTCTTTAGCAGTCAATGTGATTGTTTCACCGTCGCGTTTAACAGTACGCTGAGGCACATTAATTGTAAGTGGACCTACGTGGATATCGTTTTGTGCGTGGCGCGCATTACGACGAGCCAATGCATAAATACGAGCCGTTAATTCTTCAAGATCGAAAGGTTTTACAAGGTAATCGTCAGCGCCTGTGTTGAGGCCTGTAACTTTATCTTGTAAGGAATCTTTTGCAGTTAAAAGCAATACAGGTGTTGTATTGCCGTCGTTGCGCATTTGTGCAAGAGCGCTAATGCCGTCAAGGACTGGCATCATGATATCCATAACGATAACGTCATAGCTAGATGTATTTACATAATCGATGGCTTGTTGACCATTGAAGCATGTATCAACTGTCATATTCTCTGCACGCAAATATTTGGCCGTAATGCCATTCAGCATTTCTTCGTCTTCTACAAGTAAAATTTTCATTCTCTGTTCTCCTTATGTATGAGTTAAAAATATAGCTCTCCAACTACATTAATATAGTCATTATATATATATGCTTTCATTTTGGTGAAAGCCACAACACCATATAGAGTTGACTATATATATAATATTATATAACTTATTTATCTATTATCATACCTTATACAACAGGAATGAGCAAAAGATGAATGTATATGCGAGTTTATAAGCCTGTTCTTCATGTTTTGAGAGCTTGAAAACGAGGAAAACTTGAAACTTAATGAATTCTGCTAATGAATGAAGATGAACTATATCGAAGATTGCCGTATGCGCATAGATGGACAGGATTTTGCTAATTTTAGCGTATGTGAAAGAAATCACTAAAAAAACTTGTGATAATAATTATCAGAGAGTTAAATACCAATAATAGCCGTAGAAATTTGATGATTTTCGATGATTAAATTCTAGGTAGTTTTAGTAGGAATTTAACGGATATTAATTATTATGAATAGTTTGGTGATCTTATAAAGTCAGTATTAATAAGCCTTGTTAAGAGTCTAGCGGAAATAAAAATATACAAAAATTTCGGAACCGAACTACTTTCGTAATATCCTTAACTTCCTGTATGAAATATTCATAAATCTATTTTAAATGG
>NZ_QSDY01000043.1 GCF_003463825.1 Veillonella sp. AM51-8BH | reverse complement strand
AGGCTGAGGCAGAAGCAAAAGCTAAAGCCGAAGCTGAAGCTAAAGCACAAGCTGAAGCTGCCGCTAAAGCTCAGGCTGAGGCAGAAGCAAAAACTAAAGCTAAAGCCGAAGCTGAGGCACAAGCTAAAGCTCAAGAAAATAAATTACCTCAATCTTATGTAGATGCTCGTAATGAAGCTTCCACAAAAGGTACTGGTGTAAATGAAGAAAAAAATATTCTTTCTCAACCAATAGAACCGCCATTGCAAGCCGATACCTCTGCGAAGATTAGCCTTGCTTTCGACGTGAAGAATTACGAATCCATGTCTACTACTGTGGATAATAAGGAAATCAAATATCGCGCCTTCGAATATATCCCTTACGTGGCTAATCCAATCGATATCGATCAACAGTACATGAACATTTATGTACCAGAAGAATACTTCAACAATGGCACTATAAATGGTTACAATACGCAAACAGCCCCTATCTTCATGCCAAATGCGGTAGGTGGTTATATGCCAAGCCAAGCTATGACTCCAAAAGTGGAAAATGGCAAACCTAATAGTGTTCTTTACGCATTATCCCGTGGCTATGTAGTAGCTTCCCCGGCTACACGCGGTCGTACAAATAAAGCATCCGATGGCAACTTTATCGGTAAAGCGCCTGCAGTTATTGTTGACTTACAAGCTGCCACAGCATACTTACATGCTAACGATTCCACAATGCCAGGTAATGCAAATCGTATCATCACTAATGGTACAAGTGCTGGTGGTGCTGTATCCTTATTGCAAGGTGCCACTGGTAACAACTCTGACTTCCAACCATATTTACAAGCATTAGGTGCTGCTACAGCGGCAACCAATGTATATGCAGTTTCTGCCTATGCACCTATTACAAACCTTGATGCGGCTGATATGGCCTATGAATGGAGCTATAAAGGTATTACATCTTTCAATAAAGTAACGATGGGCCAAGGTGAATTGCCTCAAGCCAACGTAGGTGGCAATACAGCTCCTCCGCAACGTACAACGCAACGTGTAAACTTGAATGCTGATGATGTAGCATACTCTAACTTACTAAGCGAACACTTCCCAGAATACGTAAATAACTTACAATTACATGACTCTATGGGGCGTGTATTGAAACTAGATAAGAATGGCAATGGTACTTTCAAAAATTATGTGAAAGAATTCATCATCGATGCAGCAAATAAAGCACAAGCTAAAGGTACTGATTTATCTAAACATACATACTTTGTACGAGATAATAAAACAGGCGCTATAAAAGATATTAACTGGGAAGCTTATAATCAATTTGTAAGTCGTTCTAAAGCACCAGGTGCATTCGACTCCCGTTCTAATGACTCTGGAGAGAATAATCTATTCGGTACAAGTGCTACAGATAATAATCACTTTACAATTACTGCTGCATTACACGATACAACACCTAACCAAGATGTATACGTAGAAAATGCTAAAATCGTTACTATGATGAACCCAATGAACTATCTCGGTTCTCCAGCAGCGACAAATGCACGCTACTATCGTATTCGCTATGGTACAGCTGATAGCAATACATCCGTAGCCATCCCATTGATCGTAGGTACACGTGCTCAAAACCTTGGGTACAACGTAGATATGGCAACACCATTTGGTGTAGATCATTCTGGCGACTATGATTTAGATGAATTATTCAACTGGATGGACAATATCGTTAAAAACGGTAGATAATAACAACTAAATACATACCATAACAAAAAAGGAGCTATCTAGTAGCTCCTTTTTCTTATATAAAATTGTAACATTAGAAAAAGCCCCTCTACCGAGGGGCTCTACTATATCAGGAAAGGCAGATTATTGCTTTCACTAATCATATTCTATTATACTTCTGGGAATAATGCAGTGGACAAGTAGCGTTCACCTGTATCAGGAAGAATTACTACGATGTTTTTGCCTTTATTTTCAGGCGTTTAGCCAATTCTTGAGCAGCCCAAAGAGCAGCACCAGAGGAAATACCAACTAAGATACCTTCTGTATGTCCAAATGCTTGAGATGTAGCGAATGCATCATCGTTAGTTACTTGAATTACTTCATCGTAAATATTAGTATCCAAAGTATCAGGAATGAAGCCAGCACCTAAGCCTTGGATTTTGTGAGGACCAGGTTTGCCATTGGACAATACTGGGGAATCAGTTGGTTCAACAGCCACAACTTTTACGTCAGGGTTTTGTTCTTTTAAATAACGACCTGCACCAGTCAAAGTACCGCCTGTACCAACACCAGCTACGTAGATATCTACTGTACCATCTGTATCTTGCCAGATTTCAGGACCAGTTGTTTTATAGTGAATTGCTGGGTTTGCTTGATTTACGAATTGACCCGCCTCGATGGCACCAGCTGTAGCTGTTACGATTTCTTTAGCTTTTGCAATAGCACCTTTCATGCCAAGAGAGCCATCAGTCAACACGAGTTGAGCACCATAGCCAAGCATCAATTTACGGCGTTCGATGGACATTGTTTCTGGCATTACGATTACAACTTTATAGCCAAGAGCAGCACCAACAGCGGATAAACCGATACCAGTATTACCAGATGTAGCTTCTACGATTGTACCACCTGGTTGTAATTCACCAGATTCAACAGCTGCTTGAATAATTGCTGCAGCAATACGATCTTTAACAGAGCCACCTGGATTAAAGTATTCCAATTTAGCAAAGATATTTGCATCTGCGCCATATTTTTTACCAAAACGTGTAGCTGCCAATAAAGGTGTTTTACCAATTAATTCAACGAAAGATTTTGCAATATTAGACATAATAGTCACTCCTTATTAAATAGAACCATCCCAATTGTCATATTTTGTATCAAGCTTAGCGTAAGTTCCATCAATTACATCTTGAAGAGTTACGTTTTCTAAATAATCATGAATATAGTTTTGTAATCCTGCCCAGAAACCAACAGTACGTTCGTTGATTACTGTATCAGTACTCACCCCTTCATCAAGAGTAGAGATGATAGCCATGGATTCTTCCGTAGCAAGCAAAATTTCAATTATAGTGTACTCTTTAGGGCTTTTAGATAAGCGATAGCCTCCGTATTTACCACGAATACTATCCACTAGGTTAGCGGCACCCAAACGAGCCACAATGCCTTCAAGGTATTTCTCAGATATACCTTGTCGTTCTGCAACGGATCGCAAGGAAACCGGTTTATCTTGACCTTGCTCTGCTAAATCGATGAGAACCATCAATGCATAGCGACCTTTTGTGGAAATCCTCATATATCTTGCCTCTCTTTGTAAAAGTTAGTGCTAACACACCCCATGTTATAAAGCACTTATCCTACTTCATTTATAAAACCTTGTGTATCACTAGGAATTAATTTCATTATAGACCACTAATTTCAAAAATGCAAGAACTTATTTCCTACTTTTACAAGGGGGTATTTAAAACCCTTATATTTATTGGCCTAAGCCTATATTATTGATTTATTTTATTATATTATTAGACTTGCAATCACACCTAACGAAACATTAATTATTTTACATAACACAAAAGGACTAGCCCGAAGGCCAGTCCTTTTGCGTATAGTTTGTAGTTTGTTATATGAGGTTTACCATGATGAATTGGAGAGGGTTCATCTGGTATTGGGACTTACCGTATCGTCAGGAAAACGATGCGCGCCCGTTTTGTCATTTGAGGAGTTGTCTAGATTATTCTAGCGTTTAAGTTATTTATAAATTAGATTTTACCTACTAGATCAAGACCTGGTTTCAATGTGTCTTTACCTGGTTTCCAACGTGCAGGACACACTTGATCACCATGTTTTGCTACGAATTGAGCTGCTTGTACTTTACGAACCAATTCCTCAGCAGAACGGCCGATACCCATATCATGGATTTCAGCTGTACGAACGAAACCTTCTGGATCTACTACGAATGTACCACGGTAAGCCATAGCAGATTCTTCTTGGAATACGTCGAAGAAATCAGCTAATTCATGTTTTTTATCAGCTAACATGTAGTACTCGATTTTATTAATGCTTGGAGAAGCATCAGACCATGCTTTGTGAACGAATTCAGAGTCACAAGATACGGAGTAAACTTCGCAACCTAGTTCTTTCAATTCTGCATAAGAGTTTTGTACGTCTTCTAATTCTGTAGGGCAAACAAATGTGAAGTCTGCTGGATAGAATACGAAGATGGACCATTTGCCCAACACATCGGCAGTACTAACTTTTACTAATTCAGGTTTTTTGAAAGCATCTAGAGTAAATTCAGGAAGTTGTTTACCAATAATAGACATGTCATGTCCTCCTTGTGTGAGTTTCAAATTGTAATGATTATATTTGTATTGGTGCACTTAACACCATTGCTATATCTATCTTTGTCTATATAATAACAAATATCATTCAAGATTGCAAGTGTTATTTTTAAATTTATCGATATATTTTTCCAATATTTTTCGATATGAATAAAAAAGAAGAAAGATGCTCATTTCTGAGCATCTTTCTTCTTTTTACGTACTACAATAGATTTACTACTTACAGTAGCATGATCAAAAGCGATTAAACCCGCTACATTAGCAAGCCCTCTCCGTGCTATATGACCAGTTGTAGATTGTTCTTTACCCGATTTACCATATACAAACTGCTCTAATTTAAGTGCAGCTAATATAAATATACCTATAATAGATAAAAGAGATCCCATGGCTCTACTCTATTTTTTTAGTTCCAAAATCGCATCTACGAAACCGCGGAATAATGGATGTGCATTATTTGGACGGGATTTAAGTTCTGGATGCGCTTGTGTACCGATGAAGAATGGATGGTTCTTCACTTCAATACTTTCAACTAAACGACCATCTGGAGATGTACCAGAGATAACAAGACCAGCATCAGTCAATTGTTGACGATATTCATTGTTGAACTCATAACGGTGACGATGACGTTCATAAATCAAATCTTCACCATAAGCTTCATGAGTTTTTGTACCTGCTTCTACTTTGCATGGATAGATACCTAGGCGCATTGTACCGCCTTTTTTATCTACATCCACTTGATCACTCATCAAGTCGATTACTTTGTACTTAGCATTTTCGTCAAATTCGCTAGATGTAGCACCTTCCATGCCACATACGTTGCGAGCAAATTCCATTACTGCAGATTGCATACCAAGGCATAGACCAAGATATGGAATATTGTTTTCACGAGCGTATTGGATTGTGCGGATTTTACCTTCTACACCACGGGAACCAAATCCACCAGGTACGATGATACCTTCAACACCATCAAATACCTCTTTAGGATCTACAGATGTATCATCAAGTTCTTCGGAGTCAATCCAACGAATATTCACTTTAGTACCCGTAGCAATACCAGCATGATCTAGAGCTTCAACTACGGATAAATACGCATCATGCAATGCTACATATTTACCAACGATAGCAACTGTAATGTCTTTACTAGGGTTCAAGATTTTATGAACCATTTCTTTCCATTCAGTCATATTGCAAGGGCGTTCTTCAAGGCCTAATTTTTTGATAACAATATCATCAAGACCTTGATCTTGCATCATCAATGGTACTTCATAGATGGAGCTGCAAGTTTGGTTTTCAATAACTGCTTCTGGTTCTACGTCACAGAACAAAGCAAGTTTTTCTTTCATTTCATCAGAAATGTGTTTTTCGCTGCGGCATACCAAGATATCTGGTTGAATACCAATGCTGCGCAATTCTTTTACGCTGTGTTGTGTAGGTTTAGTTTTCAACTCGCCTGCTGCATTGATGTAAGGCACCAATGTTACGTGAATGTAAAGTACATCATTACGACCTACTTCTTTTTTCACTTGGCGGATAGCTTCCATGAATGGCAAGCTTTCAATATCACCTACAGTACCACCGATTTCAGTGATAACTACATCAGCGTTATCCTCTTTACCTACGCGGTATACGTTTTGTTTGATTTCATTTGTAATGTGTGGAATAACTTGTACAGTGCTGCCCAAGTAATCACCTTTACGTTCTTTATTGATTACAGACCAGTACACTTTACCTGCTGTAATGTTGGAACGTTTACTAAGGTTAATATCGATAAAGCGTTCATAGTGACCCAAATCAAGGTCAGTTTCAGCACCGTCATCTGTTACGAATACTTCACCGTGTTGGTAAGGGCTCATCGTACCAGGGTCAATATTAATGTATGGGTCAAATTTTTGAATCGTTACATTGAAACCGCGGTTTTTAAGCAAGCGACCCAAGGATGCTGCTGTAATCCCTTTACCAAGAGAAGAAACAACGCCGCCAGTTACGAAAATATACTTAGTTGCCATGATGCCTCCCACCTATTACATTTTTTCCGGAGCAGAAATACCTAAAATACCCAAGCCTTGACGAAGTACGAGGGCAATCGCTGTGATTAATCCTAGACGAGCCTGTTGCAACGCTGGATCTACGCCAATGATACGACCTTGACGATAGAAGGAATGGAACATGCTTGCCAAATCGAATAAGTAACGAGCAATACGATGTGGTGCACGATGTTCGGCAGATTGAACGACCTCTTCTGGATATTCAGCTAATTTTTTAATCAATTCTAATTCCATTTCGCTTGTAAGCGTTGTGAAATCAGTTTCACTATAATCACCAAATGCAATGCCTGCTTCACGCACTTGGTTGTAAATGCTGTGAATACGGGCATGAGCATATTGGATATAATATACTGGGTTATCATTGCTACGAGATTTAGCCAAGTTAATATCAAAATCAAGTTGGCTATCTAGAGAACGCATCAAGAAGAAGTAACGAGATGCATCTACGCCAACCTCTTCAATCAATTCATCTAATGTAACGCTATCGCCGCTACGTTTAGATAATTTAACGAGTTGCCCATCGCGGAACAATGCTACCATTTGTAACAATAATACTGTTAGTTTATCTGGGTCATAACCAAAAGCAGCCATAGCAGCTTTTACACGGCATACATAACCATGATGGTCAGCGCCCCAAATATCAATCATTTCTTTGAAGCCACGATCATATTTATTGCGGTGGTATGCAATATCTGCCGCTAAATATGTAGGAACTCCATTATCACGAATAACTACACGGTCTTTATCATCGCCATAGTCAGTAGATTTCAACCACAATGCACCGTCTTTTTCATACACTTTGCCAAGAGCCTTTAACGCCTCTACGGAGTGATGAATTTCATCAGCTTCATGGACAGTACGTTCAGAGAACCAATTATCGAAAGTAACACGGAAATTGCTTAATGTTTCCTCTAAGCGAGCTAATTTTTCTTTTAAACCCTCTTCTTTAAACAATGCTACACGATCAGCTTCGTTCATAGCATTTAATTTATCGAAGCCTTCTCGTTCTGCAATAGCTTTTGCAGTCTCGATAATATCAGGACCACGGTAGCCATTTTCAGGGAACACGAGAGCTCCTTCTGGAATATCAAATTCAGGCATGGAGCCGTCTTCGTTGCGCTTAGGTGGGAATACTAATGTAGCACCTTGCAACTCTTGGAAACGGTATTCAATGGAGATAGCCATATTATCGATTTGGTTACCCGCATCATTGATGTAGTACTCGGATTGTACATTGTAACCTGCTGCACGCAACAAGTTTACAAGTGCACTACCATACGCAGCACCACGACCATGGCCGACATGTAACGGACCTGTTGGGTTCGCACTTACGTACTCTACTTGAATCGTATCGCGTGCACGCAATGGTTGAACACCATATTGATCGCCAGCATTTAAAATAGCTTTCAACGTATCGTATACCATATCAGATTTCAAGAAGAAATTGATGAAACCTGCACCAGCAACCTCAGCGCGTTCGAGCCAATCAAAATTCATATGGCTAATCAAAGCCTCTGCAATAGCACGAGGGTTTTGACGAGCTACACGAGCGGATTGCATAGCGATATTTGTAGAAAAATCACCGAATTCTTTTTGAGGTGGCACTTCGAGAACGATTTCTGGATATTCCCCAGCTGGTAAACCACCGCTGTTAATCGTATCTTGTAATGCCTGTTCAA
Source organism: Veillonella sp. AM51-8BH (assembly GCF_003463825.1). Taxonomy (GTDB): domain Bacteria; phylum Bacillota; class Negativicutes; order Veillonellales; family Veillonellaceae; genus Veillonella. The sequence continues at coordinate 7,984 of NZ_QSDY01000043.1, read as the reverse complement.
TCCCCGATTTCAGGATTTCCTTCATGTCCATGCTCTGTATCCTCCCGCACGTCTATATCTAACTGATTATAAAATTGCCATTCACCTTCGACGGAAATGTCATATCCTAAATGAACATGACCTACGCCGTCGTGAAAGTCTGCTGTTAATTCATGAGTATTCACGGCCATGTGCAAATCACCATACGGTGTTTCATACACGGATTCGCGCTCTTCACCACGGACATATTGATGACGCATATTAACAGCCCCTGTTCGAAGCAATACAATAGAGTCATCATGGATTTTAATGGTCGTCTTTACCCCATCTAAGCCAGTCACACTAGATTCTTCGTAACGCACATACTGGGCATTACCCTTTTCATGTGATGTACCAGGGGAAATCAGTTCCACTACGGTATCCTTGCCGTCCATATCTCGTTGTACACTTTTTACGGACACTAGAACCCGCTTCATTTTTCAACCTCCATGGCAGTAATTAATCATCATATTATACCATAATCAAAGACTATTTTGCACCCTCAATGAGTCGCAATTTCTTAGTCTTTGTCATCTGTTTTATGGCATATTCTCTACGTTGTGCATCTTGTTTATTGTGAAAGCTTTCAGAATACACCAATTCAACAGGACGTCGCCCTCTCGTATACTTAGCACCGCCTGGAATAAGCCCATTATGAGCCTCTATACGGCGTTCAATATCGGTGGTCCACCCGCAATACAAGGAATCGTCTGCGCAACGCACCAAGTACACATAGTGCCGCTCTTCAGACTTAACCTCCTTATTTGCCATTTTTTGCATCATCAGTAATCGGTTCCAACGTAATAGTATTGATGATTACTGGTTCTATAGGCTTATCATTACGGCCTGTTTTTACTTTGCCAATTTTTTCAACTACATCCATGCCTTGTACTACAGTGCCAAAGATAGTGTGTTTGTTATCTAACCAATCTGTAGGTCCTAAGGTAATGAAGAATTGAGAGCCTCCTGTATTAGGGCCACGGTTCGCCATAGCGAGAACGCCCATTTTATTGAAGTGTAAATCATTGGAAAACTCATCAGGAATTGTATAACCAGGACCGCCAGCACCTGTACCATCTGGATCCCCGCCTTGAATCATAAAGCCTTCGATAACGCGGTGGAATGTAACACCATTATAGAAACCTTTTTTCACTAGGTAATCAAAGTTTTTTACTGTAATAGGTGCTTTAGAGCCTAACAATCGAACTTTGAATTGACCATAATTTGTATCAAAAATGGCGTATTCATCAGCAATTGGTGCGTTAGAGAAGTTAGGCATAGCTACCGTTTCTGCTTTTACAGTATTCCCTTGTGGTTGTTCCCCACTTTTTGTACCACATGCCGCTGTACCAAGCATTGTAATCCCTAACATTGCACATAAAGCCAAGCGTTTCCAGTTCATAGTTCCCCCAAAAATATATCGTATATACTAACATGTATGTAAAATCCACATAGAAAAGCCGCTCAACCCGTGAGCGGCTCTTTTTTAGTATATCATGTTTTAGAGAAAATTTGGTTTAAATAATTATTAAATTTACCAAATTATATAACCTTATACTTTCAGTTATATATTAGCTATTATTTACCATCAAATTGTTCTGGGTTCGTGCTGTTATAGGTATCAATATAAGCATTGAAGGATTGAATCATTTCGTCAAGATTATTTTCGTTTGAGTCTGCAAGTACTTGACGGACTGAACCGACTACGGAATTGTAACGATCAGCCAGATTTAGCAGCTAACTCTTTACCTTTAGCACCGCCATCGTTCATATAGGCTTTAGAGTCATTATAAGAAGTCAACTCTTTATACACTGGCACTAATTCATTAAGAACGTTCAATAGATTGTCCCGTTCTGCATCAAGATCTTTGAATGTAGAACCTTCTTTTTTAGATTTTTCCAAAGCGTCTTGTAATCTGTCATAGTGAGGTTGGTTAGTAATAGCACCTTCTTGGAAGCCACCGTTTAATTGAGCCAAACCGTCTGCTTGGAATTAACTCAAACTAATCAATCCACTTGAAATGCTTACACGCATTATAAATGCCATCCTTATCACAGTCGGTAGTGATATAATCGGCTTTTTCTTTCAATTCAGCACGTGCATTCCCCATGGCAATATTAAGCCATTCTGGCCTAAACATAGATAAATCATTATATCCATCACCAAATACTACGGCTTGATTAGGTTTCATACCAAAATAATCAAGCATATTGCGAATACCCAAAGCTTTTTCCATTGGTTCATATAAAACACAGCCATCGCCATAACGAATGAGCTTATGCGTCATATGCTCAATTTCTTTTTCCTCTTCTTCCCCTTCTTTAAAGAACACATAAATCTTATAAAACTCTTCTACATTATGAAAGTCAAAATTAGGATCTACTGTCGTTTTAAAAACATCCCAATTCGGATGCCAATCTAATATTTCCTTATACGGCGTAATTCGGCCTAATTTATTCCGATCTGTTACAGCCCAAGGAATATTATGGGACTCTAAATATTCCAAATAGTTAATGCATGCATCACGATCCATGCCAATCATGGACACTAGTTCATTATTAACAGTAACACTATGTCCGCCATCTGCTACAAAATCTGTAAGCCCCGCTTGTTCCGCAAAACGCTTTGCATCTACTTGGATACGGCCTGTCGCTAGTGCCACCCTATGACCACGGCGCTTTAATTCATCTAAGCTATATTGAGCACTGTCAGGGATTTTACCTTCCGGCCACACAGCTAAGGTATTATCTATATCGAAAAAGAAAAATTTCTGTTCCACAGGCCCTCCTAATCACGTCCGCTCATTAACTTAAATCGCTCTTTCTGCTCTACATCAGGATATTTTTCTTGATCCACATCACTCAAAAACATATCTAGTGGTCGTACATATAAGTCACGTTGATCATATAATTTTTGATACACTACGAACTGTTCACTCGTTTCCGAATGAGTTGCAACATCTAACACATAATAGTACATGCCTTTAAAATGACGATATAAGCCACCCTTTACAATTTTTCGCATTTATAACCTCATCACATAACATACACAAACGGTTACAAATTATATTAATCAAGAGATTCCATGTATTGAATAGCCTTAGTCAACATATCTGCTGTAATTTTGTACGGAGATACATCAATATCATGAACAGATGTAGCCTTTTCAACAATTTGAGGAATATGCGATGCAGTAAGACCTAACTGTGAAAGTTTAGTAGGCCAACCTAATTCGCGGTATATTGGCAACCACCGTTGTAATTCATCCATTTGTTGGTCAACGGTTAACAAAATAAGTAAGCCATATGCTACCATTTCACCATGCAAATGGTTTTCTTCTGTTTCTTTATTAGTAACACAGCCATAACATACAGCATGAGCCATATTACTATTATATGCCATAGGAACACAACCCGATACAATACCGGTAGTAAAGATAACAGTCATAGCAATGGTATCAAATGCATCACTACGTTTTTTAGCTTGACTGTCTTTATAGGCTTGTATACCATGTGCTAAAATTGGTTCACTACACATAGAAGCGAGAGTAAGGCCTAACTGAGTATTATAATCTTGCTCACGATTGCGAGCAGAAAGATGAGTTTCATAGTGTTTTGCAATAGTATCTCCCATTCCCGCCCACAAGTAACGGCTTGGTGCTTCTACGAGAATATCAGCATCAATAAAGCAGTGCACAGGAGGATGATTTACAAAGGCTACGTCATCAAAAGTATGCTCTGCAGTGTATACAGCTGCGACTTCTGACGTTGCAGCACAAGTAGAGGCAATGGTCGGAATTGTAAAGAATGGTTTATCATCTAACTCTAGAGCTACTACTTTTACCGTATCCATGGCCTTACCGCCACCAACCGCAAACATAAAGTCCGCATCTTTTACAGAAGCCATTTGTGCAATTTCCTTACCTCGAGCGAAAGTACACTCTCCACCAAAGTGAATAATATCTAGCACTTTAATCCCTGCTTTATCAAGCACTGGACGAATGTGTGGCAAAGCTTTAGAAAGAGCTGTCTCACCACCGATGATAGCTACAGACTTACCATATAATTTTGTAAATTTGGGAATAGCATCGAACACCTCATGACCGCCAAAACTATAACTAGGTAAACAATGAGTACTACGCATAAAATCTTCCTTCCTTCATTATCTATATTCTTATTATAGAAACTTCTACTCACAAAATCAATTTTATATGACAACCCTTAAGATACAAAAAGGTTCTATACTTTCACCCAAAACGAAAGTATAGAACCATTAATGATATTATTTATTTTCGGACACAAGACCTTTATGGATAAGACCTACAACAAAGCCTAATACCGCAAAGCTCACCCAGCCCATCCCAGCAGCCTGGAATGGAATGTATTGAGTAAAGAGCTGTTCCAATGCAGCAGGTGCAATACCTGCCGTTTCAAGACCAGTCATAAGAGCAGAGATCATTGTGAAAGCCATTGTCCATGCGTATACGCAACGACGACCACCGAACACATTATGAAGAAGTGCCAACAAGATGATTACAATCGTTAACGGATACAAGAGCATCAACACTGGAATCGCTGCACTGATGATTGTTTTCAAACCGAACATGCTAAGACCAAATGCTGCTACGGAGAAGATTACTACATATAATTTATAGCTAATCTTCGGTGTCAACTTGTGGAAGTACGTACCACAAGAAGTGATAAGACCGATACTTGTAGACAAGCAAGCTAGAAGAACGATGATAGCCAAGATAATTTGACCGAATTCACCGAACAAGTAGTTAGCACTTACGGACAACACAGGAGCACCTGTATCAAACAAACCAAAGCGTTCAACACTAGTAGCACCAATGTTAGCGATAAATACATAAACAATACCGAGAAGACCTACAGCAATAGCGCCTACTTCCATTACTGTTTTTGTAATAACCGCACGAGATGTAGCGCCGCTAAGACGTACAAAGTCGATTACAAGAATAGCAAATACTACGGAAGCCAACGCATCCATCGTATTATAGCCGTCCAAGAAACCTTGCAACACAGCTGTAGGTGCATCACCATAAGCTGGTTGTGGCACTGCATAGCCGCCTAGCGGAGTCATAAAGGATTTAATAATTAACAACAGAATTACAAGTAGTAATGCTGGTGTCAAAATATTACCGATACGATTAACAAGCTTTTGTGGACTAATGGATAACCACAAAGAAACACCAAAGAATAATGCCAAGAAAATTGGTTCCATATTCATGCTTAAACCTTCTGTGAAAGGTTTAATTGCAATTTCATAAGCTACAGTACCAGTACGTGGCGTCGCAAACATTGGACCGATACTCAAGTAAAGAGAAATTGTGTACAACAAGCCATAAATCGGATGAACACGGCTCGCAAGTTCTTCAACATCTTTACAGGAGGAGTACCCCATCGCTGCAACACCTAATAGTGGAAGGCCTACACCTGTTAATACGAAGCCGAGCAAAGCCCAACCTACGTTATCACCAGAATGTTGACCTAAGGCCGCTGGGAAGATCAAGTTCCCTGCCCCAAAGAATAGGGCGAATAACATCATGCCTATAGCCCAATAGGCACGGGCAGATAATTTATCATTACCATTCATAAACGTAACCCCCTTCAGGTTATATATAAAAATAATATTACTATTATAATCCTAATGAGGATATGTATGCAATAAAAATATCCTTGTTATGATATATCAGCATAATATTATTCCTATAAGTAAAGGAAATTAAACATCCGCCTTTTTAATGTGAACTTGCACATCATAGAATGTGCTACCCCAACCTTGATCCGTAGGTCTATCTGCTGTAAGTACATTAATACCTACATTAGGATCACTAGATTGTGATTGCCACCACACGCCAAGTGTTACTAATGTACCTCGTTGTACCTCTTCATCATAGTAAGCTCTAATTTTTACGCTACCACGATCATTATAGATTTCTACTTCATCCCCATCATTAATGTTATATACCTTTGCATCTTCAGGGTTGATACGTAGTTTCATAAGCTCAGGATCATCAAACTCAAGTTCACAGAAGCTAGAATCTAAAATACGAATATCATTACCTATGATGAGCCAGAACGGTGCATTATCTCCATATGGTGGCAAATAACGAATTAATGGTTCCACATCATGCGGATTATATAATTCAATCTTTCCAGATGGCGTTTTAAAATCTAATTTGTAATTTTCAGGCAATGTCATCTCTACAGGTTCACCTTGTAAGATTACATCTTGATCGACCTCAGATATACGACTAGATGTACGAACAATTTGTTCTATTAGCTCCCGTTCACTAAGGTTAAAGAATTCATCTTGAAGCCCCATTCGTTTAGCTAACTCAGAAATCACTTGCCAATTGGATCTAGATTCACCAACAGGATCGATTAATTTATAGCCAGTTCCGATGGTATAGTGCCCATAAGAGTTATATATATCATCATGTTCTACAGATGTAGTGGCCGGTAAAATAATATCCGCATATTTACATGTGTCGGTAAAGAATCGTTCATGAACAACTGTAAACAAATCATCTCTCATCAAACCGTTTCGTACTACATTTTGATCAGGCGCTGTTATAGCAGGGTTACTAGAGAACACATAAAGGCTATGAACTGCTGTACCTGATGGATTTGTAAGCATTTTACCAAGTTTAATCATAGGCATCAAACGCTTAGCTGGTGCAGCAACATGAGCCTGCTGCATCACTTCTTTGCCAACAAACTTACTGCCGCTGGCACTCGATAGCAAACCACCTCCTAGGTGTTGCCAAGCGCCAACTACAGCAGGTAATGCATTAATGGCACGACAACTCATGGCACCATTTCCATAGCGTGACAATCCACTGCCAAGACGTATAAATGGAGCCTTAGCGTTAGCGTATGCATGAGCAAACTCGGTCATACGCTCTACGGAAACGCCACAAAGCTCAGATGCTTTTTCAGGTGTAAAATCAAGCAACACATCATTTACAAGCTCATCATAACCTTGAACATGTTTCTTAATAAAATCTATATCTGCTAATCCATCTCGATGGATAATATGAAGCATGCCTAATGCTAAAGCACCATCACTGCCAGATTTTACGTAAATATGTTCATGAGCTTGATTAAAGGTATAGGTTTTATGGGTATCTATAATCCAAACACGAGCACCATTCTTTTTGGCCACGTTTACATCATGTAAGATATGAACATCGGTAGCAGTCGCATTAATGCCCCACAAAACAATTAAATCACTATGTTGTGCCTCTTGCGGTTTAATAGCTAATGTATCTCCATAAACAGCGCGGAAACCGGCCTGCTTAGCGGGAGAGCAAATACCACGGTCTTGATCTGTCGCCCCAATACGGCGGAAAAAGTAATCTGCTGCTGGACTTTGAATAACACCCATAGTGCCTGCATAGGAGTAACGTAAGATACTTTCACTACCATAAGTACTAATGGTGTCTTTAAAATTATTAACGATAGTATCTAATGCTTCATCCCAGCTGATACGCACATATTGATCTTCTCCCCCCCCCTTTTTACCAATTCGTTTCATTGGGTACTGTAAACGCAACGGAGAATGAACCACTCGTTCATAATGCGCCATCTTAGGGCATAATGTGCCTCTGGTAAAAGCATGATCTTTGTTACCACGAACAGATACTACTCTATTGTTCTCTACAGATACGATGAGCCCACATGCATCTGGACAGTCATATGGACATACTGATTTGTATTCTTTCAAAATAAGCACCTCGCTTATAAATTATATAAACTATAGGATGTATATTTATATTATATTACAGCATCCTTTGTATAAGTGTAACCTTTAATACATTTTCTAACTTTGTAAAGATTAAGAATACTGCATATATTGCATAACAATGCATTCAGTTATCACAATACGTTAATATACTCATCAATATTTTTTATTATATAATAACTGAAACATTTCAAGTTTT
>NZ_QSDY01000042.1 GCF_003463825.1 Veillonella sp. AM51-8BH | reverse complement strand
ATTTCTTATTAAATTTAAAACTACCAGTTAGTCATGTTGTTTTGTTAAACCGATCTTCAATAATAGGAGGTCGATCTACTACAACGTGAAATTAACTGGTAGTTTTTTACATTTCTAGACTAAATATAATACTTTTAACTGGTAGTATCTCATTAATCATATATAGTTAGACTAAACATAATTCTTTTAACTGGTAGTATCTCATTAACCATATGTAGTTAGACTAAACATAATAGTTTTAGCTGGTGGTATCTCGCTAACCATATATATTTAGACTAAGTATAGTACATTTTACTGATAGAGTTAATTAAAACAAATCTTCTTCAAGAGTTGTCGTTTTGCTTAGTTCTTCTTCAATATAGCCAACTTCATCAGTGGCTTCATCTTCGTCACGTGTGTCAATATAGATACTAATAAGCGCTAGTCCGCCTTCTTCATTGAGGGTTGCAATGGCACTCATAGGACCATAGGTTAAAATAAGGCCATCTTCTTCATCGCGAATGATATGAGGTACCGCATCAAAGTGTTGGTTCATGAGCTGATCAAAGTAATCTTCTACATCAAGGCCACTTTCAAGGGTGATGGATTCAGCATCGCCTTTTTGGAATACAACACGTGTGTCTTCATCTATATATTGGTAGAAATTGTCTACATCAACATTCCCCGTTTCAAGCCACATGCTGAGAGCTGTAATCCAGTCTTTCACAGTAGTTGGTGCAGAAATAAAAGCATATTCACGTTCATCGTCACCAAAGCGAAGATCATCATACTCAATGCTATAGTTTTCCTGGCTAGATACAATGCGGTCTACAAGGCCTTCATCATTTACATCTACAAAAATCATATACACATAGTTATCGCCGCTTTCATAAGAAACAGTCAAACCATGACGGCCCTCATGGAAAAGCGCATCCTCCTCGTACACATCGGTAATATGCATCACCTTGCACGTAACAGGCACATTATCAGCCTTAATAGACTCCGTCATAGAGGATAAAAACTCAATACTTTCATTACGATTGCGGCCAATAATACCACGCCCTGTGGACATGTACTCACAATCCTCAGCCAAAATGTTTTCAATACCATGAATATCTGCGGATTCAAGAATAGATTTTATCAATAAAAGAGCTTGTATTTCAGTCATACTACGCCTCCTATACGCTGTAATAATTACTGCTACTATTGTAACATAATTATAGTAACTATACGGCTATTCTCTTGATTTTCTCCATATTTATCATATACTTATAAAGTACATATTGATTTAACATTGGAGGATCCCATGAAATATACAACCATCGTTTTTGATTGCGACGGCACATTGCTCGATACAGCTACAGATTTAGCGAATGCTGTAAATCATGTGCTACGTACACATAACTTCCCTGAAAAATCTCTAGCAGAGGTAAAGGCAGCGCTTGGTAATGCAGTAACGTACTTGATGCGTCAATGTTTACCAAGTTCTGTGGCAGATAACGAATTAGCTCCATACATTGAGGAGTTCAAAGCATACTATGGTGAACATTTAAAAGATACAACAGCTCCCTACCCAGGCATCCTAGACATCCTTGATGTGTTACGTGAACAAGGCTATAAATTAGCTATCGTGTCTAATAAAATCCAAGAAGGTGTAACACCACTTAATAAAGAGTACTTTGGCGATCGCTTACCTGTTGCTATTGGTGAAAGACCTGGCTTACAACGTAAACCAGCACCAGACATGGTACTCCAAGCCTTAAAAGAACTAGGCTCTACACCAGAAGAATCTATTTATGTAGGTGACTCTGAAGTTGACGTTGCTACTGCAGAAAACTCTGGCCTACTCTGTATCGGTGTTACCTGGGGCTTTAGAGAAGAATCTCTCCACCAAGAACTAGGCGTAACACATATTGCCCATAAAGCAGAAGATATTCTAAGCATTGTGGAAAACTTAAATAAATAACATCCTAAATTATAATCATTAAGCTATAACAAATTCATATAAAATAAACGATTTACACATTAAAACCGCTCAAAAATGGGAATTAAAATATTAGATCCCTCATTTTTTGCGGTTTTTCTTTTATTTTCTCTAATTTATTTCAACTTTCACATTATACTTTTTACGTATAGATACTATACCCAATCTATTGCCTTAAAAATGTGATATATGTTACATTTATGAGGCAGTGCTTTCACATAGATACGCCGTCAATTCAATAGCTAGTATATTGAACAGGAGATGACAGCATAAAATCATGTGACTATTTTACTGTATAGTTGTAGTTAGTTGTCCCCCACGGAGAAATGAGGAACAAATGGAAAACGAAGTAAGAAAAGTTGAAATGAGTGAAAATGTAGCAGATCCTACAGCTCTTGGTCTACTAGGTTTAGCAATCGTATGTTTTGTGGTATCCACATCCCGCGTAGGCTGGTCTGGTCCAACAACATCTGTTATTATCCCTTGGGCAGTTCTATTAGGTTCTTTGGCCCAATTAATGGCAAGTTATTTTGATTTCAAGAAAAACAATCCTTTCGGTTCTGTTGTATTCGGTGCTTACGGTTTGTTCTGGTCCGCAATGGCTGGCGTTTGGTTAATCCAAATGGGCTCCTTCGGTCCTGAAATCCAAAAAGGTTTCGATGTAACACAATTGGCATTCGCTTTTGTGGGCTTCTTAATCTTCTCTATCTTTGGTACAATTGCATCTTTGAAAACAAACAAAGTTGTATTCGCTATCATGGTCTTAATCTGCTTCCTATTCTTCGGTCTTGCAACAGACCTATTCTTAGGTGGCAAAACAGGCTTCTTCGCTCTTGCAGCATGGTCTGAATTATTCATCTCCCTATTGGGCTTCTACGGTTCTGGTGCTGTACTTGTAAATAAAGTATTCGGCAAAACTGTATTCCCTATGGGTAAAAGTATTCTGTAATAGTTTAACAACTATACAAATTACTTGCACGATAAAAGAGGTTCCTATTGGTCACCTAGGTGACTATTAGGGACCTCTAATTTATTTACTTTTACGTTTGACATCGCTATATTGAACTTAAGGCCTATAAATAGGTCCAGTCTTAGCTAATCTTATAGAGATTGGCGGTAAGATTTCCATCAATTGAATCATTAGTATGATATAATATTATTTTGTATACTAAGTTATGTATTTGAAAGGAGGAAAATATAATGCAACAATCATGGAAAATTGCATTTGCCTACATAGGTGTTATTGTAGGTGCAGGACTCTCAAGTGGACAAGATCTTCTACAATATTTTATAAGTTTTGGCCAAATAGGTCTTATTGGTGTTCTATTACTAGGTCTATTAAATGCCGCATTTGGTAAAATCATGCTTTCTTTGGGGAGCTACTATCGTGCAGACAATCATGAAGAAGTTTTTACACAGATTTCCCATCCGATCATTACAAAAATCCTTGATTTTGTTCTAATCGCTGGTAGTTTTATTATGGGCTTCGTTATGATAGCCGGTGCAGGATCAAACTTAGAACAACAATTTGGACTTCCTTTTTGGGTTGGCGGATTAATTTGCTCACTTTTAATCATAACCGTATCATTTATGGACTTTGATAAAATTACCAGTGTTCTAGGTGTTTTTACACCTATTATGATTGTAATGATATTCATCATTACAGGTTACTCTTTTATTGGTAAAAGTCATGATTGGACTACATTAGAGGCTATAGCCCACACAATCAAACCAGCCACAAGCAATGTATGGTTTTCTGTCATTAATTATTATTCTCTATGTGCTATGACAGCTGTTTCTATGGCCTTTATTTTAGGTGGTTCTGTTGTTCGTATTGGTATTGCTGAAAAAGGTGGCACTCGTGGCGGCCTATTAGTCGGATTAGTTGTTTTTATAGCTGCTATCTCTATTTTTGCCAATCTAGATACAGTAAAAGATGCAGATTTGCCGATTCTTGCTATTGCCAATCAAATTCATCCTTGGCTAGCATATATATATGCAATCACAGTCTTTTCACTTATTTTTAATACAGCATTCTCTCTTTTTTATTCTATTGCTAGACGTTTTGCCAACGGCAGTACAAAAAGAATGAGAATTGTTATTATTTCTGTAGTAATCATAGGATATATATGTAGTTTCTTTGGTTTTAAAGATTTGATTAGTATCCTCTACCCAATTCTCGGTTATATGGGACTATTACTCCTAATTATTCTTATTTATGGCTGGCTCCGTGATCGTAAAGATATCATTATGGAAAAACTCTTCCGAAGAAAGATGCTCCATTTATCATTAAAAAAACATAGTCCTCACAAAAATCTTTCAGAAAAAGAACGTGAACTATTCCATACATTAGGTGATATTAGTCAAGCAGATACAAAATCTCTTAAAGAAGATATTCATAATGAAGCAAAAGAAATACTTTCAAATACGGAAACAGTTCAAGAGCTAAAAGACTATGTAGAAGAGCATCTCTCAATAGACGAAGAAGTTATACATCAAAATATCAATATCCTACAAGAACAACAGGAAGAATCAAAATCAACTGAATCTTCTAAAGATAGACCTATCAAAAAGTCCAATATAAATAACAATGAAGTAAAATGAATAACGAGGAAATAATGACAGGTGTGGAATTAGAAATTATACTAAAAGCTGGAAAAATATTACTTAGCAGTGGCGCCGAAATCAGTCGTACAGAGGATACTATGAATTACATAGCACGAGCTATGAATTTTAAAGATTTAGAAGCCTACGTATCAAATAGAGGCATTTTTGCAACTGCTAAGAAAGCTGATGGAACTGAAATTACTCGTATTTATAACGTTCCTGAAGTCGATATTAACCTCAGTAAAATTGAATCTGTTAATGCTCTCTCCCGACGTATCACACAAAAAAATATTACTATTGAGGAGATTGAAAGTGAACTTAATCAAATTGATACCATGTCAGACTATTCTTTTTTTTGGAGATTAGCAGCTTATACGTTAGGAGCTTCGGGCTTTAGCTATGCAATTGGTAGTTCTATAACAGACTCTATAATTGCAGGTATTATAGGCTTAATATTAGGCGTCTATATGTGTACCATCAAACGCATACTTAGCTCTGATGTATTGATTACCATTTTAGGTAGTATTCTAATAGCCTTATTGGGTAATCTCTTTATCCACTTTGAATTAGGCTCCAACCTATCAGTTATATTACTAGGAGCCATGATTGACATTGTTCCCGGAGTTCCTTTCGTCAATGCTATTAGAGAGTATAGCCAGAATAACTATAATACAGGAATAACCCTTATGATGGGCGCGTTACTTACCTGTATTTCAATGGCTGTAGGGGTCGCAGTAGTACAATCACTACTCTTCAACACACAAATGATTCCTCTTTATACCTCTAATTTAGATACTAATTCCTTAACCTCTATGTTTATGCGTAGTATAATGGCTGGTATTGGTACTACAGCATTTGCAATCTTATTCCGTGTAGCTAAACAACATTTTATCGATTGTACAATATTAGGATTCATCTCATGGTTCTTGTTCTTAACATTATCTTCACTACAGTCTAATGTTATGCTCTCCATATTCATCAGTGGTTTTATCATCGCCATAGCATCAAGAATATTGGCTGTTAAACGGAAATGCCCTGCTATAGTTTTCCTAATGACTAGCTTATTCCCTTTACTACCAGGGCTCAGCTTTTATCGATCCATTTATTATATGCTAATGGGACAAGAAACTATTGCCATTAGCTTCGCAAAAGAATCCTTTTTGATAGCTTTTACAATTGCTATATCTATCGTAATTGTAAAACATATAAAACCACCACGAATCAAAAAACACACTTATAAGTAATATAACCCTATAACAAATTCATATAAATTACTTGCACAACAAAAGAGGTTCCTATAAGTCACTACTGTGAACATTAGGAACCTCTTTTATTTATAACTATATTGTGCTAATTAGATATCACTTATTTATAACTGAACTGCGCATCCATAATCATTTGGCGCAACTGCTCAATGCGAATACCTTCAGGTAGCTTGTCTCTATAAAACTGCAAATTATAATAGTAACGGGTATCTTTATAATCAGTAACTAATACCATATCCGTCCTATTATGTAATGGCCAGCCATACATAAATTCGGCTAGCAAACTACGCACACCATCATTATTGACCTCTATTACATCATGCTTAACAGGCAATACCATCTTAACTGTAGGTTCAGGAACCGTCCTATCTTTAACAATCTCATTAACCTCAGCATCTAACGTGGAACTCGTACTATCGATAGATCTAGCCTTTACATGCATAAATACCCCATCAGAGGTTCTAAACACCCTACCATCAATGTCCTTCGTTTCACCCTGCGTTTCGATAGCATTCTTTAATACTCGAAATTGATACGTTCCATAAAACTTGATATCTGTAATAGCATCTAATGCCGCATCATATTGACCATTATGTACATTCGTAACATGCATAAAAGGCTTTATATCGCTAGCTTGTGAAAGCATCGGTAAGGCTAAACACAAACCTAAGCTTAGTAATGTAATACAACGTTTCATATGAGTCTCCCTCTCCCTAAAAACTATTATCTTATTTGTATTGTAACATAATTAATCTATTCCATTATAATAGTTACAAAACGAAAGAGGTTCCTATTGGTCACCTAGATGACTATTAGGAACCTCTAATCTATTTACTTTTATTATTTACACATCTATATTGAAGTTGAGGCCTCTAAATGGGTCCAGCCTTTGCTAATCTTCTAGAGATTGGCGGTGATCAATATGAGTACATTCAAAGTGTTATCATTGATGATTTCCTTTGGTATGCTTGTAGCGACCATTATCATGGCAGCAAAGTGATTGACCTCTAGCTGAAAGCTAGCTTTCTAATCGTGGCATGAAAAAAGGCCCGACATAGAAGTCAGACCGTTTCTTCAATTTTAAAACTTTAGAAGCGAAGTCTGGCGACCAAACCATTTATGCCTCACTTTGATATAAATTATATCATATCTAAACAGGGAAAGGAATCAAAGGATTCCTTTCCTTATTTTCATTTTAATATATAACATCAAATATGATTTTACTTAACAGATAAGTATCGCACTTTATAGAAAATCAACTTCACCTTTATAAGTATCATCTAAATTTGAAATTGTCGCATCAGAGACCATTTCACCTAGTGGAGGCAACTTATTTCGATTCAAATCGTAGTTATAACGAATCGTATGTATATAAAGGTTATGTGCATCTTGCGTGCTAAATCTCAATTCTGAAGTACCATCTTCATATGCAAAATACACACGTACTCCTGGAACACCATCATTCCATACATACGTATGTCCACCATGGCGCATATTATGTCTAGCTTTTAACTGTGCTTCATTAATAGTAACAATATCAACAAGATTTGCCCAGATTAAGCCCTTGTGTTCAACGGGATATACCTCTATCGTCTGCGTAATACCTATAGGATTCTTATATATTTTTATATACTCATTTCCAGATGATTCCTCTATGGCATCATTTAACACTCGATAATTAAAATTATTAAAACTTTCAAAATGACTAGACTCATTTAACCAAGCTAATGAAGTTATATTAGGCACAATATAATTAGCGATAACGTCCTCGACACCTCGTTTACCAATACCTTGTTCTCCATCCTCTCGAACCATCAATGTAAGTACATATTGTGTGTCTGGTTCATTCGGTAAAGCAAATGAAATATCATTTGCTAGAAATCTAGGATCACTCTTAGTTTTCATTGTGCTCCACCGGCTATTAATTATATTTTCTCTTTTAAAAGTACTACCCTCAATACTAGATATATCAAACTTGTCTTGTTTCAACTGTGACCATTTATTTTGCAATGCAGCTGTCACAGAATCTTGATTCAATTCTTTATAAGGTTTACCTAAATACTGAGCACTCTGCTCATACGGCTGATTCTCCACAGATAAACTAGTATAAATAAACGGATGGTTAAATGTATACATAAGTGCATTAGTACCTGCCATACCTGAAATAGGGCTAGATTGTGTACCACCTCTGAAAGCCGGAAATGGCAGTGAATAGGAAAGTCCTCCTTTAGCAGTATGTATATGTATTTCTGTTACAGCATTGTATTGAGCTCGCCACATAGAGTAATTTAAATTTCTACGTGCCTCATCATTCATATCTTCAACACGAAATAGTATCTTAGCTGCGTCACTAACTTCTGTATTCTCTGTAGCCTTGTAGATTTTTTCATTAAGAATTTTATCCATTAAATCATTCTTATACATACTAGAACTAGAATAATGGATTTTTGCATTATATCCAGGTAACTCAGATCCGTTACTACAACCGCTTAAACAAAGTACAGCAATCAGACTCCCCAATAGCAAATATTTCCTCAACATAAGCTCTCCTCAACAAACACTATTTATATTCTGTACATTGTAACGTACTTATATAGTAATAAAATGATAATAATAAAGAGGTTCCTATTGCTCACCTAAGTGACTATTAGAAACCTTACAGTTGTTATAACAGAGTGACTTATATCATCGACAAGATATTCTCTTAATTGCTATATTGTTAATATATTACTACTGAGCTGACGGATTCGTAGAATTGACTACATGCACAGTAGCACACATCGTGTGATAGCCGACCGTCTGGGCAAGCTTTTGTTCAGGCGGTCTTTTTTTATTTTCTTATAGCAAATAATACTGTACAAAGTTTTAATCATCTCACCTATATGAAAGGAGTTTTCTTATGAGAAATCGTTGGCTTATTGCACTAGCTGCCATTGGTCTGCATATATCCATCGGTAGTGTGTACGCATGGAGCGTGCTCACACGACCTATTATGGCAGATATGGGATTTACTATGTCTCAAACAACATGGACCTTCTCCCTAGCTATCCTGATGCTTGGACTGTCTGCAGGCTTTTTAGGATCCTTTGCAGAAAAAATAGGTCCCAAGAAAAGCGGCCTTCTTGCTATGTTATTCTGGGTGGCAGGCCTATTAGGTACTGCTTATGCACTTAGTGTCCATAATCTTACCTTACTCTATCTATTCTATGGTATCATCGGTGGTATCGGACTAGGTATTGGTTATATAACACCAGTTTCTACACTGGTAAAATACTTTCCAAATCGCCCAGGATTTGCCACAGGATTAGCCATTATGGGTTTTGGATTTGCTTCACTCATTGCAGGACCACTTATCCAATTCCTCGTAGCTCAAGTTGGATTAGTAAATAACTTCATTATCCTCGGTGTAATCTATCTAGTGGTTATGGGCACCTCTTCTCTCTATTTGAAAGCACCTCAACAAAAACAACCACCTCGAACTGCGAAAGATAAATCCACTATGTATGTTCATAACCACGGCATGCTAGCCAATGATGCGATGAAAACTTGGCAATTTGGTGCCCTTTGGTGGATTTTCTTTATTAATATTACCTGTGGTATAGGTCTTCTATCCTTAGCATCCCCTATGGCACAAGAAACCATTGGTATGACACCTGCAGCAGCTGCATCACTAGTTGGTATCATCGGTATCTTCAATGGTGGAGGTCGCATTGCGTGGTCTACTATCTCTGACTACTTTGGCCGTGCACAAACTTACATACTATTCTTTATTATACAAATCATCGCATTCTACGTACTTGCCGAAACCAATAATGCTCTAACATTCCAAGTTTTAATTCTTCTCATTATCACCTGCTATGGCGGCGGATTCGCCTGTATGCCAGCATATCTTGCAGACCTCTATGGCATACGCCAACTCTCCACTATTCATGGCCGCATTCTAACCGCTTGGGGATTAGCAGGTATCGTTGGGCCCATGCTCGTGTCATACTTTCACGAAGCAGGATATGGCTATACTACAGCCTTAGTATGCTTTGCTATTCTATTTGTATTAAATACAATTATTGCTATAATCTTAAAAATATACGGCAAACGAGGTCTGCATAACTGATACTTAATTCTGGTACCATAAAAATTGTAACTGCATTGTAACTGCATTGTCACTTCCATACCATTTATGCTTCACTTTGATATAAAGTATCTCATATATAAATAAGGAAAAAAATCTAAGGATTTTTCCTAGTTTTCTTTATAAAAGATACTGTTAAATCCCCCGAACTAATTACAAAGCGAAAAAGGTTCCTATTGGTCACCTAGGTGACTATTAGGAACCTCTAATCTATTTACTTTTATTATTCACAACATTATATTGAACTTGAGGCCTCTAAATGGGTCCAGCCTTTGCTAATCTTCTAGAGATTGGCGGTGATCAATATGAGTACATTCAAAGTGTTATCGTTGATGATTTCCTTTGGCATACTTGTGGCGACCATTATCATGGCAGCAAAGTGATTGACCTCTAGCTGAAAGCTAGCTTTCTAATTGGGGCATGAAAAAAGGCCCGACTGTGAAGTCAGACCGTTTCTTCAATTCAATAAATCTAGAAGCGAAGTCTGGCGTCGAAACCATTTATGCCTCACTTTGATATAAATTATATCATATCTAAACAGGGAAAGGAATCCAAGGATTTCTTTCCTTATTTCATTTATAGACAGTTTTAACTAAATAATCCAAACATCACCGGCATATAGATTACCAGTAGACGATAATTTTACATCAGTAATTAATTTACGTAATTGCACTTTACTATATACACCATTATCTAGCGGGTATTGGATTGTATTTACATACTTATGGTTTTCATCATAAGTAATAAACATCAATATCCCCTGTTGATTATCTAACTCAAGATCAAGTAATAACCCTGGTATGCCATCATTCCAAACATAAGTATGGAGTCCCTTAGTTATCATTCTTGCTCCAGGGATACCAAAAAGCTCTGCCGACTTATTATCAATCTTATTTAATATACGAATTTCATCAACTGTACTAAATAAACCTTTTTCAGTTTCATTATTAGGTTCAATACGAATCTGTTGATTTATATTTTTATCAATTGTAAAGGTTACACCCTTTACTCTTTCATTTAGCTTTTTATCTTTTACAGCTGTTTTAGGTACTCTAAAGGAATACGTTTTATATGTCTCAACCTTACTATAGTCAGCTAACTCTTGAAGAGAATGAATTGAAGGCAATATATAATTGGCCATTATTGTATTAATATCATTGGATGTAACTAGCTTCGTTGCACGCGGATAAAGGATAACATTATACTCTTGATTTGGATGTTTACTCAGCTCAAATTTTAAACCAATAATCTCCATCTCAACAGCCCCTCTGAGCGTTGTCTTTCTCAAAGAACTTTTACTTAAGCCGTCATATTGAAAAACCACATCAGTTTTTTCAGTAGTGTTTGGTGTTTTATTTTCAATAATACCTGTAGCAATCATTGGGGATTCTACTAAATAATGAGCATTTGAATTAGGAAAATCAGTTATAGCCTCTTTCTGTATTGCACTAAATGGAAGTGTAACTGATAGTCCACCATCATTATTATGTAAATTCACAATTGTATTACCGTCAAATTGATGACGCTTGATAGAATATAAATCATTTTTAAAGGATTCAACTTCATCATCATTAACAGCAGTACCAAACCCTTTAGGTATTCCCTTTTTCGATATAATCGAATCTATTATCTTTCTAGTTTCTACATCATAAGCATTCTTAATCTTTTCAGTACTATATACCCCCTGTACATACACATCCTTAGGAATACTTGGATCTGCACCAGGAATATTCACATCAACAGCATAACTTGAAACACTAACAGCGCTTAATATTACAGCACTTAGTAATAATCGTTTTACATATACATCTCTCCATAAAATAGTAATATTAACTGTATTGTAACATAATAAGAAAATATCGATAAAAATAATTACAAAACGAAAGAGGTTCCTATTGGTCACCTAGGTGACTATTAGGAACCTCTAATCTATTTACTTTTATAATTGACAGCACTATATTGAACTTGAGGCCTCTAAATGGGTCCAGCCTTTGCTAATCTTCTAGAGATTGGCGGTGATCAATATGAGTACATACAAAGTGTTATCGTTAATGATTTCCTTTGGCATACTTGTAGCGACCATTATCATGGCAGCAAAGTGATTGTCCTCTAGCAAAAGCTAGCTTTCTAATCGTGGTATGAAAAAAGGCCCGACATAGAAGTCAGACCGTTTCTTCAACATTAAATTCTAGAAGCGAAGTCTGGCGACCAAACCATTTATGCCTCACTTTGATATAAATTATATCATATTTAAACAGGGAAAGAAATCTAAGGATTTCTTTTCCTGTTTTATTGTTATAACCTTTAATATATTCGTCATTTATAAGTATCGTCTTCAGCTAATATTTTTTATATATCCTCTAAAGTATAAACAGGTAAATATCTTTGAGCGAATGCTAGATTTTTATTAAGTTCTGCCCATTTAGTAGCATCACCAATAACATATACATATTCTTTTGCTCTTGTAAAAGCTACATTTACATTATTTGCATTAACCCATTTAATTGCGCCATTAGCAGAACCATCACTTTGGCAGCCCAGCATATAAATAACTACTTTAGCTTCTTTTCCTTGGAAAGTATGAACAGTTCCGATATTATCCTTTAACCAACTGCTCTTATTATCTTTATCTGTCCAGTTGACGATATCATTACTAATTGATTCCATATACTTTTTAAAGCCATATGCAACAGTGCTAAACGGTGTAATGATAAATATATCTTTAAACTTCGTATTTCTTGCTCGTAACTTTTGAATTAATTCAAATGCAATTTGACCTTGTATTTGTATATATCTATCTTTACCAGTGCTTGAACCAATATTACTTGCATCATATGTTATCCAACAGCTCTCTTTACATGGCTCAATAGGGTCTTTGGGATTCATGGTCTTATTAATCATGAATCCACCATAAGATAACTCATTGGCAACTGTAAACATCGGGTCTTTACAGCGTCTATGAATAACAAGCGGACACCCTACCCACGACTCAGACCCATCAAGGTTTTTGATGATGCCTGCAAATGGATTTTGTGCATCAGCTAAGCTTTGTACAGATAGCTCTTTACTCCGATATTTACCAATACCTTCGCCGCCAATTCTTTCTACAAACAAATCTTGTACAGTTTGTACTGGTTCAATCTGTTTTGGATCACCAACTACTATTGCCTTTTGCGCACGGAACAATGCACCTACAAGCATATGAGGTGACGCTTGTCCTGCTTCATCAATAATGATAGTACCTAACGAGCTTCCAGATTTACAGTTAATCAAGAATCTCTCCACAGCAGCAAAAGTAGAAGAAATAACAGGTACAGCAATCATCAAAGAATTAAGTAATGCAGGGAAAATCACATCAAGGTTAAAGTTTTTCTGTAGATTTTTCTTTTCATTTAATGAACCCCAATACTTACTAAGTAATTGCATATTGTTTCTAAAAGCATCACTCATAACGATAGTCTTTTGTACTTGTAAGGCATCATACAATAAGCGTTCTCTACTTTCATTTAAATAGTTACACACATATAAGAACGCAGTGTGTGCCTCTGCGCGTTCCTCATCAGATGACATTAACTTCGATGCTATATCATCAAAGCAATGTATCGTATCTTTACCACTAGATTTTAATGTACCTAAAATCTCTTGCTGTGTTCTCTCTACACCTTGAACAGTACCATCAAGATTTTTAATATCAGATAATAAGCCATCTTTTGTATTAATTATGGATTCACGTTCATTGACCAATTGGTATAATGCATCCAATTGACCCTTAATAGTTTGAAGCTTTGTAGTCTCCTCTTCAATTACCGATAACAATGTAGGGTTACCCATAGCTTTTAAAATAGACCAATTAGTAGCGTGCCACAGCTTATCAAAAATAGATCGTTGATTGTTATACTCTATTAATTTAGTTTCAATACTATTTTTATGCTCAATCAACTTCAATAAATCATCGTCTAAGGTATCATATTCACTTAATTCTTCATCGATTGTATGAATTTCCTCTTGTAATTCATCAATTTTAAATTTTAGCTCCTGAACTAATTTGATATTATCTTCATATGTTGTTACATAACTAAATAATGCTTTTACAAGGTCATATTGTTCCTGAAACTGTTTTTTAGCACTTTCAAAAGCATCTTGAACATTAGGTATACGCATAATAGAGGACATATCTGAAGATAATACATTTAATACAGACATAAAGTTAGTAATGTTAGCTTTCTTACCAAGTCTAGCAGAAATTAATCCCCATTGTTCATTACTCTTTACTAAACGATCAGCTAAAAACGTAAAATATACCTCACTCGATTTAACATATTCATAATTCTTATCCTCAGCAAAGTAAGATAAATCAACCTGTTGATTACTCGAATCAGGATTAAACAAGGTAGAGCCATTGGTTCCCTCTTCCACAGAAGAGATATTCGGTAATTCTAAGGTAATATTTTCAACAGCCTTGTTGTTTGATGAAAGCACCAACATACCATATATGGCAATATCACTAGGTATAGTATAGTAAAAGGATTTACCATCTCGGCCCATAATCTTTTCGAATATATCGTTTACATGATTGCTTTCACAAAACTTAGCAGCACGCTCAACAATATTACTAGCAATTATATCCTTCAATAACGTAGTTTTGCCTGTACCTGGAGGGCCATTAACAGAAAAGATATCTTTAGGATTCTCCTTAGCAATATTAACAGCAATTTGCTGAATAAAAGATAAGTTAAACTTTGAAGGCCATCTACCATAAGGTAAAACCTTTGGGTTATACCACTTACGCATTTGATCTATATCTTTCAACAAATCATAATGCTCAATATCTTGATTAAGACTATTAATATAAGACAATACCTTATCATTATCCTTTAATGTATCAATATGATGTAACACTAAATGTAGATCATCAAGGAAAAAGCTAGATTTTAAATCATTAATAGGCATTGTCTCAGCCTTAACAAGCTGGATTTCCTCTGCCGTAAAACCACAGTAACCATAAACATCACCAGCACGGAACATAGTAACACCCATAGGCTTCAAAATATGCTCTTGTAGATATGCATTAATCTCACGTGCAGCCTTATCAAGGGATACCTTTTCCTCAGGGAGATTAAAACCTTTCTCGATGTCTTTAACAACCTCATCCCACCCATCGAGTTTAATATCTTTAAACTCTACATCTGGCTGAAACATCATCTGGTAAATCACCCAAATAAAAGGAGCAATCTGAAGGCTCCCCTCTTTATAGTATCCTTCTGCATCAACAACAAACGATGCACTATACACATTCCCTAAATATGGTTTTTCTGGATATTCAATTTCTAATTTATCAATAAAGGCTTCTAATACTTCAGTCCCTTTGACTACACTTAATAGAACCGCATGTTCATCATCTAACACATAGTCCTTTTTATCCTTAAAATATTTAATCTTATCAATAATAGAGTAATTATAAGAATAATTTGGCAATGGGACTACATACGTAGAAACACGTGAATTTGGATTTTTCCAATAAGGCATTATTACAGACTGTTGATAAATAGTCGTCGTATCATTTTCAATAGTAAATACAAGCTCCTTTTTATGCTTCATGGAGATTGCTTTATACTTAGGAACCTTTTTCGGATCCAAACACTCAATTGAATACCAATAATTTATAATTTGCTTTGCAGTATCTCTCATCTATATCTACCCTCTCATTAGACCAATGAAAGTATTATACAGGTAAAATAAAGAGATTTCATGAAAGTCTGCTAAAAAAGGTTCCCAATAGCTATCATTTATGACTATTAAGAACCTCTTTTCTATCATACCATTTCAGTTTTCTAGGACTTTATCATTTAATCCTATTAATCGATTTATATATTTATTTAGCTATTAAAAATTTAAGTATTCCATCAAATATACTTACTGCCTAAACTAGGTTCAATGCACCTTAATTTAAAACCATTCTCATTACAATGGACTAATAAAACAATAGACTTTTCATATTAATCCTCCACACTATACCACAAACACACCTTATCTATGATCCTTAAATCAGTACTAGGCAAGGTAAAAAAAACTTCTGAAAGCTTTTAATAGCCATATAGTTCGTATTTTATTGTGGATCTAGAACTAATAGAGGTATTAATAAAATAAATATTACGTTATAAAATATCAATTACTTAACTAATATTTATAAATACAC
>NZ_QSDY01000041.1 GCF_003463825.1 Veillonella sp. AM51-8BH | reverse complement strand
AGATTTCACGTTATTAATATAAAGATAATCCACTTATAGATTATACTTAAATATATGTAATTAAAGATCAGTTTTGCCTTTGTAACGATAGATATATAGACCTATCAACTTATAGATTATACTTAAATATATGTAATTAAAGATCAGTTTTGCCTTTGTAACGATAGATATATAGACCTATCAACTTCATCTAAGTCTTCAATCTTATACTTCGTTTTACTTGCATCAAAATGATAATATTTCTTTACATGATCTAATAAAGCTTTGGACTCTTGGTTTTGTTTGGAGAAGAATAGAATACAATTCATATTATTATCAAAGACAATCATATTATCCTTACATAATAAGTATAGATACGAGCTGCCAGCCTTATCTTTCTCTACAAAGGCATCAAAGAAATAAGGAAATTTAGAGTTAGAGAAACTAGTATCAGATACAATAAATTGGCTACCCAATTTGCTAATATGAATTTCATTCTTAGGCCCAAACTCTAAATCTACACTACGGCCAACCAGCTCATCTGATGATGGTTCATGATAAAACATAAAAGCTATAAAAGCTGTTATTAGAGTTATGAGAATAATAATCCCAAACAAAAGCTTTCTCATTAATCTAGCCCCAAATTTTTCTATATCAGATATACTATGTGCATCAGAGCCTAGTACAAATGGCACCCCAATGATAGCAGCCATACCTTGAATAAAGCGGCTTGGGTACATTTCACGCAGTCTGGCTTAAAGAAGCCACTCATATTGTAGTCTAGTTCACGACCTTGTACGCGCATGATATGTAAAATATCGCTTACCACCTGCGCATTGCGGCGATCCAAGTGATGCTCAAAGCCAAAGTGGTGTTGGTATTTCTTGATCAAATCAAAGTGACCAATTCGTTTTGGCGTATATTCGCCAAGGTCAGCACGCACGGCTTGGCGCACGGTGGAGTAATATTTGTAATATAACTCATATTGCTTTTCAATCCACGGACCAAAGCCCTTTTCAAATTCTTCAGGGCTATAGTCTAAGCAATAAAAGGCATTATTCACGCCTTCCATAAAGTGAACAGACAAAATATTGTCATCCGTCAACGGACCATAACGGTCGAGGAACTCTTGAATATCTGTCTCAAAGCCTGGAATGTAATCCACTTCAAAGCCGAGGGAGATATCGATATGCGTGCCATAAGCACGTTGCAATTGACGGCCTAATTCTAGATAGGAATCTACTTGGTTCAATTTCAAAGACGCTGTGTCATAAGCCTTTTGGTCACCGCCGTATTCAACAGCAAAAGCCTTTGGCAATGGCGCATGCTCTGTAAGGCATACCTTTTCAATACGCAACTCAATAGCCTTTTCGATCATCATTGCAGTCCGGTCCCCACTACCATGTGGACACAACTCTGTATGTACATGACCATCTACGAGACGGCTGCGATACTTACTGTATCCAACGAACTGCCGTTCATCTTTCATGTTCATTCAATCACCCTATTCACCCTAACCCGTGGTGAACCCTTATCTATCATCTATACATTTAGTCTGTAATTTAATATCTATGTTTTATTATACCAATAATGCGTATGTTTCGGTATCCTGATATTTACCATGTTTGAAACCAACTTGAGGGGTCAGTCCACAGTAGGTAAACCCAAACCGTTCATGCAATGCTGTACTAGCTGCATTTCCAGCAGTAATAACAGATACCACCGTATGCAATGTATCCGTTTCTTTTGCATGTTCTAATATATGAGCCATCAATTTAGATGCCACACCTTTGCCGCGATACGCTTGATGAATATAGATAGATAATTCTACAGTACTTTTGAACGCATCCTTTGTTCTATATGGTGAAAGCGATGCATAGCCTACTACAACATTGTCCATAAGCCCTAGAAAAATGCAGTGCTCAGACGTTTGATGAGCCTCATACCACTCCTGCCACTCTGGCAACGTACGGGGCTCAAGATCAAGGGTGGCTACGCCGTTCACAACCTCGTAATTATAAATATCTAAACAAACTGCGATATCATCTTTTGTAATTGGTCGTATTACTAATTCACTCATAAGAAGCCCTCAAAACAGTTGTTATCCAAAACTGAAATTATTTCTATATAACATAATATATAAAAAGAACCTAAATACGCAAGAAAAAAGGACGAGCTGCAACTCGTCCTTTTGTTATATTGTAGGCAATATTTTGTACGCTTTACTATCTATTAGTATTATAACATAAATAAATTTTCAAAAGACAAACAAAAGACACCTAGAAATTTGGCCTTTTCTAGGTGTCTTTTCAGGTGTACCAATTGAGGCACCCCATACTCTTTAAGTTAATTATAACACAATTAACTCTATGAATTTGTCTAGTTCTATCTATTACACAATTACGAATAGTAGTACTGTAATAGCAATCAATGCACCAATTACAGCGTAGTCCATAGTTTTCAATCCTACGGATGCTGCAAAGCTATGTGTAGGTCCACCGAAGCCTCGTAGTTCTAGGGACAACGCCATTGTTTCGGAGCGTCCCAAGGATTTTAAGAGCAATGGTTGGATAACAGATGCGTAAGATTTCATGCGTTTAATGAAGTTACCTTCTAAGGATAAACCACGGCACGCTTGTGCCTCTTGTACAGCATGGCTTTCAGCAATGAAGTCAGGCACAAAGCGAAGTGCTGCAGTGAACATAAATGCATATTCATAAGGAATTTTGCATTGTGTTACGAGCGCTGCTGTAAGGTCTTGCAATTTTGTAGTTGCCAATAGACAGATAAACACAAGTGTCATGGCAAGCATACGCAAGCCAGATACGATAGCAGATGTTATATCGCCGCTGCCGAGGAATTGAACGATGCCAAGGAATACGGCAAAGCTAGTCAATGCCAATACGGCTTTTTGTTGTTTAAATAGTAAACCAGCTACAAATAATACACCAAGTTCTACAACGACTAAGGCCAATAGAGATGCCCAGTCGCGTAATAAAATGGCCCACACGGATACAACGAGGGTCATCAAGATTTTTGTTAACGGTACTAAACGTTCCATATGTCCCTCCTACTTTCTGCCCAACTGAGCCACTAACTTAGATTTCAATTCATCCATGGATTTGCAATAACCAAGGGATGGTACCGCTAGTGAAAGTTCCACACTTGGCGGTTTTGTAAGGCCTAGGTCTTGCAATTCGTCCGTAGATTTCTTGAATAATTCCTCTGGACTACCATCAAAGGCAACGGTTTGGTTACCCATGATGAGTGCACGGCTACATTCGCTAGCCATAATTTCCATATCATGTGTAATGAGAAGGATTGTAATGCCTTCTTGATTAAGTTGACGCAATAGAGCTAACAACTCTTTAGTTTCCTTACCATCTTGACCACTTGTTGGTTCGTCGAGGATGAGGATTTTAGATTGCATTGCTAGCGCAGATGCGATAGCGACGCGTTGCTTTTCACCACGGCGCAATGTTGGAGGATAGGCTTCACGTAAGTGAGCGATACCGGTACGCTCCAACACTTCATCAACGATTTCTTTCACTTCGGATTTACTGCGACCTAGTGATTCAGGACCGAAAGCAACCTCTGTGGCTACTGTTGGTCTGAACATTTGGCGATCTGGTTGTTGGAATACATAACCAATAAATTGACCCCGTTTAGATGGTGGCATAGCCGTAATATCCGTGCCGTTATAGTACATGCGGCCTTCGCTCGCCTTTTCAAGACCAACGAGCAAACGAGTGATAGTCGTTTTACCACAACCATTGCGACCACCAATGGCAATATATTCGCCCCCTTCGATGGTGAAAGTTACATCACGGAAGATGTCTACAGATGGCACATAGCCAAAGCGGATATTTTCAACCTTAAGCATGAGCGCCACCGTCCTTTCCTTGTACATCATCAACGCGTTGAATTGGTTGTTTATTAACTACTGTATTAGATTGATTAGTAGAATTTTCTACTGTTTTAGATTGATTCACTCTAGAGTTGCTTTCACCATGCACCTCAGTTTGGATGGCGTGAGCCATTTCAATTTGGTGCAAGCCCTTGATAGCAGACTCGATGCTAAGCCAAGGCTCATCGCTGTGGAACCCCGCTTGTTCAAGTTCCATATACGTGGTGAACACGGATGGCAACGCATCTACGTGAATATTGTGTTCGTACATGTAACGAAGCGTAGTTGGTACATCGTCATCACATGCAATAGAGCCATCCACCATGAGAGCCATGCGGTTTGCATACGGCAATACAGCGTGTAAGTCATGGTCGATAACGACAACGGTAATACCGTGTTTCTTATTCAAATCACCTACGAGGCGATATAATTCGGCAGTCCCATCTGGGTCGAGGGAGCTCGTTGGTTCATCAAGAACAAGAACAGTTGGGTTCGTAGCCAATACGGAAGCAATCGCCAAACGTTGGCGTTGACCACCGGATAGACTAGTAATTTTGCGATCTTCTAAGCCGATAAGACCAACTTGTGCAAACACCTCTTCAGAACGAGCTTTAATAGTTTCACGGTCATAACCGCGATTTTCCATGGCAAAGGCCACTTCTTCACGAACTGTCATCGTTACGAGTTGTGTATCGTAATCAGCCAAAACTACACCGATATGGTTCGCCAGCTCTGGAATTTCCATTTGCGTAGTCGCTTTGCCATCTACAAAGACCATGCCTTCAAGACGGCCGCCATAGAATTTAGGCACAGCCCCTACCATGGCCATGCAAAGGGTACTTTTACCACAACCGGCAGGACCAGTCACAACGAGGAAGTCCCCATCATGTACGTCGAGATTGATGTTTTCAAGAGATGGTGTCGTCGCCTTTGGATGGTAATAATTTACGTGTTCAATGGAAATCTTAGCTTGGCGCTCAGGCAAGATCGTCATATGACTATGGTCAGATGTCAATTGATCTGTACTTGGCAACATACCGCGTTTAGAGAATAGACGTTGCGCCGGAATGTACAAGATTGGCGTAATGGCACCGTTCAAAGCGCCTACGATAAGAACCATCGGCCACATACCATACATATATACATTGTCTGGTAAGCCCAATACTTTCCACAAAATGGTAACGAAGATACCGCCAGATACAACAGTCGCTAAAAAGCCAGATAGGATTGGCGTCAAATCGAAACCTGCGATTTTACGGAACTTCATAGACAACATCGCACGTGTCACGAGAGCCGCTGTCAACGCACCACCTGGTTCAGACAACAAGTTACCATAAGGGAATGCTGACTTAGATGTCAAAACATTGATAAGGGCAGCTACAAGGCCAATCCCCAATGTTTGACTTAAACTAGGACGTGTCAATAAAATAGCTACGCAGTACGTAGCAATTGTCCAGTTCGGCGTTACCCCAGCCACACTAGGGCTCACCAAATGCAATATCGTGCCCAATGCGAGCATCAATGTGCTGACAGTAACCCATCTAAACTGGCCACCCTGCACATGCGTGTACACAAGATCTTGAATCCGTTCCATAATAGCCTCTTTTCTAAAAATGAATATATAATCTATATTTTATCATTCTTCGAGGACTTTTGCACGTGCTAACTCTTTTTACTAATGACTCTAATAGTCACCTAGGTGACTATTAGTCACTTTTCTTTATAATATAACTAATATACGATACTAATAGGAGCCAATTAACGTGTGTTGGTTCATCTCCTTCGTACATTGAAAGGAGATGGTGATATGACTGTATTTGAAGCCATATCATTAATGATTGCGTTCGCAACATTAGTCGTTCTTATTGTAAAATAAGAATGACCTAACACCCCAAAACGGGACGTTAGGCCATTTCTCATTTTCGTTTTCTCAGGAGATGAGCCTAACGCATTCCAGAACGTTAATTGGCTCTTCTTGTTTTGTATTATACCACATCTACTTTTATTTTACAGCTGAGAAAACTAACTTTTACTATCATAATTAAATTTCTATTCTCACTTTCTCGTCATATAGTTGTGATATAATGCATATAAATACTTATGCCCGGGACATAGGAGGTCTATATGTACAAATATATTACAATTTTAGGGGCCGCTGGCCAAATTGCACAAAAGTTGACTGCTACATTATTAACATATACAGATATGCACCTTACATTATATGGTCGCCAATTGAGTACTCGTTTACATCCAGAAATTTTAGAGCATGAACGAGTTACTGTCATCGAGGGCTCCTTCCAAAATCCTGCAAAATTAGAGCAAGCTGTAACAAATGCAGAGATCGTATTTGTAGGCGCTATGGAGTCTGGCAGTGATATGGCATCCATCGTGAAAGCATTGAGCCGCAAAAATGTACGCCGCGTTATCGGCCTTTCCATGGCTGGTCTCTCTGGTGAATTCCCAGCAGCACTTGAAAAATGGACCTTCGACAACTTACCGATTAGCTATGTACAAGGCGAACGCCAAGCACGCAATGTGTTGCGCGAATCCAACTTAAACTACACAATCTTGCGACTCACATGGCTCTACAATGATCCAGAAAACACAAATTATGAACTCATCCCTGAAGGCGTTCAATTTAACGATGCCCAAGTTACACGAGAAGCTGTAGTAAAAGCCATCTTCGACATCTTGCATGTAGATGATGAAACTCCATTCCACCGCGCAAGCATCGGTATTGGCGAACCAGGTACACACTACGACAAACCAAGCTTTCATTAATATATAACTATATTAAGAACAAAGGCCAAACAGACTATGAATATAGGTAAAAGAAACCTTTGATAGCATAGACAAAATGTTAGAAAAAATATAAATAGTATAGTCTATTAATTTTTAATATAAGGTATATCCAAAATCTAATCGGTACATTTTTACTCATGTAACACAGGTTTTGGGTATACCTTTTCTTATACCCATATTTTATAGTTATTTATATAGATAAAGTTCTGCATTTAGGCTATACTAATAAATGATTAAGTTATACTAATAGATATGTGAAAGTAAACGCCTATGCGGTTATCGATACTATTTATATATACATTTCTCTGCATGAAATGTCGCGAAATTCATGTATAAAAATTAACGATATCCATTATTAGTCCCACTTAGGGATGAGGCTGATTAAGGAGTTATTATGAATCGCATTGTTGTTATAGGCAGTTGCAACATGGATATTGTAGTCCTAGCGGACAAACGCCCTACTGCAGGTGAAACAATCATGGGCAACGAATTGCACATCGCTCACGGCGGTAAAGGTGCAAACCAAGCAGTAGCCGCTGCTCGCCTAGGCGCAGAGGTGACTATGGTTGGTTGTATCGGCGAAGATGCATACGGCCAAATGATTTTAGATAATCTAAAAGAAAATTTCATCAATACAGATTACATCGTTACCGTACCGAATACTACAACAGGTACAGCCCACATTACATTGGCTGAAGGGGATAACAGCATCATCGTTATTGCAGGTGCTAATGCTAAGGTGGATCAATCTGTTGTAGATAATGCTTGGTCTGCTATCGAGCAAGCGGATCTCGTAATGGTGCAAAACGAAATTCCTATTCCAACCATCGAATACATCCTTCGTCGTTGTCACGAGGCGAATGTAAAAGTCCTCTTAAATCCAGCTCCAGCGGCGGATTTAAATCCAGAGTGGTTAGAATTGGCAACCTATATTACGCCAAATGAGCATGAGCTATCTGCCCTCTACCCTAATCAATCTACTGAGGAAACATTGTTAGCTAACGAAAATAAAATCATCGTTACCCTTGGCAGTAAAGGCGTAGGCTACGCTGACAACGGTAAAATCCACACCGTATCTGGCTTCAAGGTTGAACCAGTCGATACTACTGGCGCAGGCGACACCTTCAACGGTGCCTTTGCTACAGCGATTGTTAATGGTAAAAGCTTAGCCGATGCATTGCACTACGGTAACGCGGCCGCAGCCCTCTCCATCCAACGCTTGGGTGCCCAAGGCGGCATGCCTACAAAGGACGAGGTCGCTGCATTCTTGGCAGAACACTAATACATCTGCCCTCTATATAACAAAGAAATGTAATGAGTACGGTATTAAAGCCGTATTCATTGATATACAAAAAGGAGTTTACTATGCAACGACACGGCATTTTAAATAGCCATATTGCTAAGGTTCTTGCCGACCTTGGTCACACAGATACCATTTGTATCTCAGACTGTGGCTTGCCAGTACCTGAAGGGGTTCAAAAAATCGACTTAGCTTTAGATTTCGGTGTACCAAGCTTTGAGCAAGTAGTATCCATCATTGCTAAGCATATGAAATCCGAAGCAGTTCATGTAGCAGGAGAAATTAAAGAAAATAATCCTAAGGCTTACGACTTCTTGGAGTCTACATTCCCATCCGATCAATACGAATGGATTGAAACAAGCCATGAAGCTTTCAAAGAGGCCACAAAACAATGCAAATGCATTATTAGAACTGGTGAAGCATCTCCGTATGCAAACATTATCTTGCGCGCCGATTGTATTTTTAGCGATCGTCCCTAGCATAATAGATTAACCAACTAGGTTTGTAAGCATACATCAATAGATACTTTCACCAATCATATAGGAGTAGTTATGGAAATTGTTATGTCAGGCATTGCAAAGGCATTTGGCACGAACCAAGTACTGCGCGATGTAAGTATTACCCTCAAGGAGGGCGAGGTTCACGCCTTGATGGGCGAAAACGGTGCCGGCAAGTCCACCCTCATGAATATCCTTACGGGCATTCACAAGGCAGACGCTGGTAAAATCACCATCGACGGTGTGGAGCGGACCTTCCCGAACCCGAGAGAGGCTGAGCTAAACGGTGTGGCGTTCATCCACCAAGAGCTCAACATTTGGCCAAATCTAACATTGTTAGAAAATCTATATTTAATGAGACCGAAGCGCAATAAATTCGGTATGCTCGATAAAAAGGCGATGCTCACTGAGGCAGAAAATACGTGCCGCGAACTAGGCATCGAATTGCCGCTCACAACGGAAGCAGGCCTTTGCTCCGTCGGTCACCAACAGATGACAGAAATCCTTCGTATCTTGATGTTAGATGCCAAGGTTGTCATCATGGACGAACCGACAGCAGCCCTCACAGAGCGTGAAACGGCGACATTGTTCAAAATGATGCGTAAAATGAAAGCCCGTGGCGTGGCTATCGTATATATCTCTCACCGTATGG
Source organism: Veillonella sp. AM51-8BH (assembly GCF_003463825.1). Lineage (GTDB taxonomy): Bacteria > Bacillota > Negativicutes > Veillonellales > Veillonellaceae > Veillonella. The sequence goes on along the minus strand of NZ_QSDY01000041.1, from coordinate 7,395 downwards.
AAGAGGTATTTAGCGAATGCGATACCATCACGGTTATGCGTGATGGTCACACCATCATTACAAAACCAACAGCTGAAATTTCTGTAGACGAAGTGGTACGCCACATGGTAGGTCGTTCTATTGACGAGTTCTACCCAGCTCGTACTACAACACCTAGCGAAGTTGTGATGAGCGTCGATAACCTTAAACCAGAAGGTTTCGATAACGACATTTCCTTCTCCTTGCGCAAAGGTGAAATCCTCGGCGTAGCAGGCCTTATGGGCGCGGGCCGTACAGAAATCATGCGCGCCATCTTTGGTGTAGATAAACACAATGGCGGTACCGTAACAGTGAACGGCTCCGTTCTGAACTGTAAAAAACCAGAAGATGCCATCAAAGCTGGCATTGCTTTCATCACAGAAAACAGAAAGAGTGAAGGCTTGATCCTCGATTTCTCCATCGGTTCCAATATTACATTGCCGAACCTTGGCGAAATTTGTCCATCTCATGTATTGGATAAGAGCAAGCTCAATTCCTTTGCTGACGAATTGTCTAAAAAGCTAGGCGTTAAAACACAATCTATTCACGAACCGGCATCGTCCCTATCCGGTGGTAACCAACAAAAAGTGGTTATTGCAAAATGGGTTGGTAAAAAGCCATCCATTATCATCATGGACGAACCGACGCGAGGTATCGATATCGGCGCAAAACGTGATATTTATGATTTAATGAACGAATTAACGAACGATGGTGTGTCCATTATCATGGTGTCCTCTGAGTTACCTGAAGTGCTAGGCATGAGCGACCGCGTTATGGTCATTCATGAAGGCCGCGTAGCAGGTATCTTGGACCGCATCGATGCAACACCAGAATCGATTATGACATTAGCCACAGGAGGACAATAATGGACAGCAAAGCTCTACAGTATATAAAAAAAATTAGGCCCCCTCATCGGCCTCATCCTATTATTTGTAATTATCTCTGTCATGAACGACAGTTTCCTTGAATTCTCTAACTTGCGTAACTTGTTGCGCCAAGTATCCATCAACGCGATTATCGCCTTTGGTATGACCTTCGTCATCCTAACAGGTGGTATCGACTTATCCGTTGGTTCCATCCTCGCCCTCTCTAGTGCAGTGATGGCCAACCTCATCGTAACTGGTACTGACCCTGTATTGGCTATCGTGTTGGCTGCCGGTGCAGGCCTTGTATTGGGCGGTATTAACGGTCTCGTTATTACCTATGGCCGCGTAGCTCCATTTATCGCTACCTTGGCGACCATGACAATCTACCGTGGTGCGACATTAGTATTCACAGACGGTAACCCAATCTCCGGTCTTACACAAGATCCTCTATTCCATGGCTTTGGCCAAGGGGATATTGCAGGCCTTCCAGTTCCAGCAATCACAATGTTCCTAGCTTTCATCATCCTTTGGTTCGTATTGAGCCGCACATCCTTAGGCCGTAAAACATACGCCGTAGGTGGTAGCGAAAAGGTTAGTTACATTGCTGGTATCAAGATTGACCGCGTTAAAATCTTCGTGTATGCCTTGACTGGTATGCTCTGTGGTATCGCTGGTGCAATCATCACTTCTCGTCTTAACTCTGCACAACCTACAGCAGGTGCAGGCTACGAACTTGACGCTATCGCAGCGGTAGTTCTTGGCGGCACAAGCCTTGCTGGTGGTCGTGGTCATATTGTTGGCACATTAATTGGTGCCCTAATTATCGGTACCCTCAACAACGGGTTAAATATTCTCGACGTTTCCAGTTTCTATCAACAAGTTGTAAAAGGTATTGTTATTTTACTGGCTGTTCTTGCAGACCGTAAGAAAGCCTAGGAGGTTCCTATGAAAAAACTATTGTTACTATTGGCGATGGCTATCATGGTTATCGGTCTTGTAGCAGGCTGTGGTAAAAGCGCTGATAACGGCGGCGACAAAAAATCCGGCACAATCGGCTTCTCTGTTTCCACATTGAACAACCCATTCTTCGTAACTATGAAGGAAGGCGTTGAGGCTCAAGCTAAAGCGCTTGGTCTTAAAGTTAAAATCGTTGATGCTCAAAACGACCCTGCAAAACAAGCAAACGATATTTCTGACTTGCTTGAAAGCGGCGTTTCTGTATTGATCATCAACCCTGTAGACTCTGCAGCTATCTCTACTTCCGTAGAAGCAGCAAATGCTAAAAACATTCCTGTAATCACTGTTGACCGTTCTGCTGACAAAGGCAAAGTAGTTGCTCACATCGCTTCCGATAACGTAAAAGGCGGCGAAATGGCTGCACAACTTATCGTTGATAAAGTAGGCAAAGCTGCAAAAGTAGCTGAAATCGAAGGTATCCCTGGTGCTTCCGCTACACGTGAACGGGGCCAAGGTTTCCATAACGTAGCTGACAAAGACTTAACAGTAGTAGCAAAACAAAGTGCTGACTTCGACCGTACAAAAGGTTTGAACGTAGCAACAAACATTTTGCAAGCTAACCCTGACGTACAAGCTATCTTCGCTCATAACGACGAAATGGCATTGGGCGCTATCCAAGCAGCTAAATCCGCAGGCAAAACAATCTTCATCGTAGGCTTTGACGGTACTGCTGATGCAGACAAAGCTGTTAAAGACGGCACATTGGCTGCAACAATTGCTCAACAACCAGACCAAATGGGTAAAATCGCTATTGATACAGCTCAAAAAGTTATCAAAGGCGAAGCTGTAGAAGCTAAAATCCCTGTAGATCTTAAAGTTGTTACAAAATAATTGTAAATAGAAACTGGGTACAAAAAAGAGTCGCATCTTAAAGACGCGACTCTTTTTATTTCGGCTCTTTCTCTAAAAACACTTTAAAGAACTCAATAAACTTTGGTAAATACGTTTGATCTAAACTTTCAATAGTCATATGACATTTGTAATTATAAATGGTACAGATGTTAATCTCCATTGTTAGAGCACCCTTTTGATCTAACAAGAATACAAGCGTATCCCCTTCTCCAGTTAATACATAAGTGAAGGTTGCGGTCCCTTTACAAGTCTCATACAAATCTACTAATTCTTTATAGCCAGTACGAATACCAGACCAGTCACTAGGGTCAATGTACCCAGCACAGATATTGTAGCCCTGTTTAATATATACGCCAAACACACCAAATTGAGATAATTCTGTATCCATATCAAAAGCAATAGTTAAATTTGGTTCATTTACAATTTCATACATCCTATTCACACTCCACAAATAGTAACATTTTCATTCATTATAACATTACATATATGAACAAAATAGTAACTATAGGTAAAAAAAGCCCGAGCTATATCTTTTCTAGATATAACTCGAGCTTTATTTAGATCATGTGTTACGTAAATGTTATACGCTATGTAAACATGAGCTATTATATAACCATTATGTATTATATAACTGTTATGTGTTATGCAAACAACATATATTAGAACATGAAGTTTACATCTGTACGCCAGTAATCACCTAATTTATTACCGTCCATATCTTTATTACCGAAGCCATAGTAAGCACCGATAGATACGTTTTGGAATGGTACGTAGTTTACATTAGCTACGAATCCTTTAAAGCCATTACGTACATGGCCGACGCCTTTATTATCTACATAGTGTTGATTGTAGAAGCTATAGGCAGGAGCAAAGGCACTACTGAAGATTGGAGAATTTGCTTCTTCATAGTAGTATTGACCGCGAACGCTATAAGTATGAGCTTTCTTAATGTCATAGTTACCATAACCAAGGCTAGCCATCCACGCATGAGAATCAGATACACCTGGTGCTGTAAGCCATTCGCCGAAGACGTTCCAGCGTTTAAAGTTCATGTTTGCGTTGAGGCCCCAAATGTTTTTGTATGGAGAATCAATAAAGGATTTAACTTGTTTACCAGTAAGTGCATCCACATCTTGGCCTTGGTACAATTTACCATTATGGAAGCGACCATACATACCGCCAAGAGTAACATGTTTATTAAGTTTACCCTTAACTTCAACCATAGCGGCAGTAATAGTATTGTCTTTAGTTTGGTATGTAGGAGCGCCGCCTAACCAGTAACCATAACTAGCGGATACATCAAGCTTGCCATGTTTGTACATAAGACGAGCACCATCAACGAGATCATCATACATAAGACCTAGAGCTGGTGTATAGAGTTGACGACCTACGCGCAAGGTTGTGTCTTTACCAAAATGATGATCTACATAGGCAAGATTAATCTTACCTTGTGTAGCATTGCTATTACCGAACTCGCTAGAACCTTGAATACGTACAACAGCATCAGTTTTATCATTAACTTTAGCATTAAAGATAACACGGGCACGATAATCAAAGGAAGAATGTTTACCATACGCATAGGTATCATTTTTTAACTCGCTGCCACGGTAACGCAAACGATAGTTACCAGTTACCTTTACATTCCCTACTTGATTTTCTAATTTTGCTACTCGTACACCTAATGTGTTGAGTTCAGAACCGAACTCATCGGCCAATCTATTAATCATCGCTTGTTGTTCCGCATTAGCTTTATCTTGGTTAGCCATAGCTTTAGCTACCATTTGAGCCATTTCGTATCTCGTAATAGGATTGTTACCTTTGAAAGTTCCATCAGGGTATCCATTAATAATACCTGCATTTGCTAATTGCTCAACAGATTGGTATGCCCAACTAGAAGCATCTACATCGGAAAATGGATTAGCTGCATACACACTTACAGAACCCAATACCATACAGGAAACTAAACTTGCTACCAACTTTTTATTCATTAAAAAGACCTTCTCTCATATAGATATCACACAATATCTCATATATTAATTTTATTTTGTATTATACGTAAACAATTCTATACCTAGAATAAAATCTATTATGTATATTAAATAAGCACTATTTATAAGATTTTTATTCGTGAGGTGTTGTATAGTTAATATCTTGTGCCTTGTAGCTTTCACCATGAGCTAATACGTGAACGATGGTTTCCAATGTGGCACGTACAGTTTCAACAGCCATACTTGGTTGATTTGGTTTATCCACAACTTGGGATGGCAAGTACGGAATGTGCATGAAGCCTGCCTTAATATTGCCTTTTTGTGCTGCATAATGACACACGCCATACATCAAGTGATTGCATACAAAGGTACCGGCTGTATTAGAAACCTTTGCAGGAATGCCATTTTGATGCAATGCGTTAACAATGTTTTTAATTGGCAACGTTGCAAAATAGGCACTAGGACCATCGGCTACAACAGGTTCATCTTCAGGTTGGTTGCCTCCATTGTCTGGAATACGGAAGTCATCGCAGTTAATAGCAACACGTTCCACTGTAATATCTGGGCGCCCCCCTGCTTGACCTACACATAGAATAAAGTCTGGTTGGCATTGTTCAGCCGCTGCTTTCACAGTATCAACAGATTTGTAACGTACAGTAGGAACCATTTGAGTCACTACCTTATAATCACCATCGGTATAGCCATCCATTGTTTTTACCGCTTCCCAAGCTGGGTTAATAGGTTCACCGCCAAATGGATCAAAACCGGTAATCAAAATTGTTTTCATCACACTACCTCATAACGATATATCTTATGGTGCATTAGAATAATCAACCATGATACATAACCTTAAAAGGATGTATCATATTGTTTCATAAGAATATCATACTTTCATAGAAAAGGGTTAAATAAAGTAATACATCAATAAGATGTTTAATACGAGCATAATCAATGCAATTGGAAGTTGTGCTTTAATAACGCCGTATTGGTCGCGCATTTCGAGGAGCGCTACCGGTACGATGTTAAAGTTGGCCGCCATAGGAGTCATCAATGTACCACAATAGCCTGCAAGCATTGCAATAGCACCAACAGCAGCTGGGTTAGCACCATGAGCTACGACGAGCATTGGAATACCGATGGCACTTGTAATCATTGCAAACGCAGCGAAGGCGTTACCCATGATCATTGTGAAGATAACCATACCGATACAGTATGCTACAACAACGAGGAACACGTTATCAGCAGGCACTACACTTGCAACCGCACTAGAGATAATTTTACCAACGCCAGCCAAATTAAATAGATAACCGAGAGCCGCCAATAATTGGGACAAAATAGCAGTCCAACCGATCGCATCGATAAGACGGCGGCCTTCATGGAAACCTTGGTTAAGTGAACCCTTAGTGATGTAAAGAGCAGCACACATAGCGATGATGGCCGCAATACCAAGACCTACAAGAGCGCCTAATTTAGTAAAGAAGCCGATTACGAAGGTAATGATACCAACAAGCAAAGCTGGTACGAAAATAACATTACCAATACGAACTGCTTCGCCTTTTTTAAATTCGATGGCAGATTCAAAGTAATTGCCCTTACCAAGTTGTTTTACCAACACGATGACTGCCATAGCAATTACGAGCCAACCATTAATTTCCTTAGAAAGATAAGAACCAAAGATAAATGAAATGCTGTACAAGAGCCAGAATAATCCTGTACCGATGCGATATTTATGTTCTTTATCTAAAAATGATTGAATAGCAAAGATAAATAGAATAATCCCTACGAGAAGATATACATAATCTAAGGGCTGCATTTTATAGAGTAGTTCTAACATATTATTTGCCCCCTTTCGCTAATTCTTCTGGTGTAACAAGTATATTAAATTCATTAGGTACTAATTTACCAGCTTTCATATCCGCTTCGTCACGAGCTACATAGGCTTGAATTGTTTTATCGAAGATAATAAAGCGAATGAAGTTAACGATATATGCACAAACAGCAGTTGGCAATCCGTACAATACCATATCTGTTAATTCAACAGAATAGCCCAATTGTTCCATAACGCCTTTGATGAGTAATAAACCACCAGCAGCAAGGAATAAGTTTTGACCAAAGAAGTTACCTGTATTATCTGCAGAAGCAGCTATACCACGTACCTTATCTAGAGTGCGTTGAGATACTGGACGACCTTGTGCTACAGCAGCTTCACTCATAGGAGCAATCAATGGACGAACCATAGCAACCATACCAGACATGTTAATACCAAAGGCTACTGTTACTTGGCGTACAAATAAGTAAATCATAAAGATACGACCAGCCGTAGCAGCGTTGATCTTGCCGATCAAAATTTCTGCCCGTTCACGTAAGCCATGACGTTCCATAAGACCAATAACAGGTAAAATCAAAATAAATAATGACATATAACGATTTTTAACGAAAGCCTCCCCAATGGCACCAACGATATCGTTGATACTGAGACCACCTGCAAGGCCCGTTACAAAACCTGCGGCTACGACAACTAACAAGGCATTAAAGCGCAGCATCAACCGATGACATCACTAAAATACCAGATAAGACTAAACATAGTCTCACATCCTTTCAAAAAACCATCTATAAACTAGTTCTATAGTCCATAGATATAATATATATGTTTA
>NZ_QSDY01000040.1 GCF_003463825.1 Veillonella sp. AM51-8BH | reverse complement strand
TCTCAGCTTGCATAGCCGCTTGACGTTGAGCTTCAGCTTGCTCTGCTGCGATACGCTCTTGTTCAGCTTTTAAGGCTGCTTGACGTTGAGCTTCAGCTTGCTCAGCAGCAATACGTTGTTGTTCAGCTTGCAAAGCTGCTTGACGTTGAGCTTCAGCTTGTTGTTGTGCAATACGTTGTTGTTCAGCTTGCATAGCTGCTTGACGTTGAGCCTCGGCCTGTTGTTGTGCAATGCGACGTTGTTCTTCTTGGATACGAAGACGTTCTTGCTCTGCAGCTTGACGTTGTGCTTCAGCGATACGAGCTTGTTCAGCTTGCTGTGCAGCGATACGCTCTTGCTCGGCTCTTAGCGCCGCTTGACGTTGAGCCTCGGCTTGTTGTTGTGCAATACGTTGTTGTTCAGCTTGCATAGCCGCTTGACGTTGAGCCTCGGCTTGTTGTTCTGCAATACGTTGTTGTTCAGCTTGCAAAGCAGCTTGGCGTTGAGCCTCAGCTTGTTGCTGTGCAATCCGTTGCTGTTCCGCTTGCATAGCCATTTGACGTTGTTGTTCTGCTAGAATTGCAGCTTGGCGCTGAGCTTCAGCTTGTTTTTGAGCAACCATTTGCTGATCAACTTGGTTTGTACCTGCTTGTTGTGCAGCTTCTTCTGCTGCTAATTGAGCTAATCTTTCACGTTCTGCACGTTGAATATCTCGAATAGTTAATTTTTGTTTTGCTACAACGGCTTTAGTTTGAGTTGTATTAGCAATAACTAAAGGAGTTGTAGATTCTTCTTGAACCATTACAGGAGTACGTTGTACCTGTGTCGTTTGTACTTGCTGTTTGCCATCAACTTGTTTTTGTACTGTAATAGGTTCAGTTTTACGTTGTACGTTCATCAAGCTATGCATGGCCAATGTTGGTTCCATGACAGCATTAGTTTGTTTGTTAACAACATATTGTGGTTGTGAAACAGCTCGTTGTTGATCTGATAAAGCTTTTGCAATATCGTTTACAGGTACTGGACGTACACGCGGTATTAATGGTGTTACCTTTGGAACTGATTGTGTAGTTACAGGGCTAGACTGAGTTGCCATAGGTCGTACGACTGGAGTAGCAACATTATTATTGCTTTGAGCCGTTGATTCAGTGGTAGTGTTCGAACCTACCAAATCATTCATGTTGAGTGTAGGGGCTGCGTGGGCAACACCACCCAACGCTGCAGCTGCAAAAAATGCAGCGGTAACCTTACGTTTCCTAGATGATTTCATGAATTACTCTCCGAACTAGAATTGAAAAAAATAATTTATAATTTTAAAATTTATTTATATTTATATAGTTTAACATAAATCGATATATTTGTACAATTTATAGAAGAATAGATAAATACTGGATGTGTACGAAGAAAATAAACTTAGAAAAATATAAATAAATTTAAAGTGCTTAGTTCATAACTTATTGCATCAAAAACACCATATATCATGAATGGCATATGGTATTTTGCACAAGAAAAGGACTAGAACTCTAAGGTTCTAGTCCTTTTGCTATATGTACTTATTTAGCATATGTACTAGTATTATACTAGCTTTTACAATTATTTTTTAAGGCTTGGTTTTAATAGTGCCAAGATGAAGCAAGCCACAACGGAACCAATTGCGATGGATGCAAGGTAAAGAAGTGGATTACCAATTGTAGGTACTACGAAGATACCGCCGTGAGGAGCGCGTAATGTACATTCGAAGAACATGGATAATGCACCAGCTGTACCAGCACCGATGATGCAAGCTGGCAATACGCGAACTGGATCAGCCGCTGCAAATGGGATAGCACCTTCTGTGATGAAGGAGAGGCCCATGATGTAGTTAGTGATACCAGATTTGCGTTCTGCTTCTGTGAAGCGGCTAGGGAAGAATGTAGTACAAAGAGCGATTGCCAACGGAGGAACCATACCGCCTGCCATTACAGCCGCCATGATACCGTATTCACCAGTAGCAAGGGCGCCAGTACCGATAACGTAAGCCGCCTTATTTACAGGACCACCCATATCAACGGACATCATGGCACCAAAGATAAGACCTAACAATACGCGGCTAGTAGTGCCCATAGATTGTAAGGAGTCCATTAACCAGTGGTTAAGTGCGGACACAGGAGGGTTGATTACGAAGGTAATAGCAACACCAATGAATAATACACCGAGTACTGGGTGGAAGAGAACTGGTTTTGTACCTTCTAATGCTTGAGGTAAACCAGAGACTAATTTCTTAACTAATAATACTAAATAACCTGCTGCAAAGCCGGCGATTAATGCGCCAAGGAAACCAGAGCCGCCTTGGTTAGCCAATAAGCCACCAACGAAACCAGCCACAAGACCTGGGCGATCAGCAATACTCATAGCGATGTAACCAGCTAATACTGGTAACATGAAGCCAAAGGATGCACCGCCGATTTGCATTAAGAAGCCAGATAAAGGTGTGCCGGAACCGAAGTTTTTAGGGTTCGCAGGATCAAATGTATCGAACAAGAATGCAAGGGCAATCAAGATACCGCCACCAATAACGAATGGCAACATGTGAGATACACCATTCATCAAGTGTTTGTAGATTTGACGACCTACGCTGTCAGATGCGCTAGCAGCGATTTCAGCAGCTTCGCGGTCTGCTGCAGATGCTTGGTATACAGGTGCTGTGCCAGCCATGGCTTCTGTTAAAAGTTCTTCTGCTTTATTGATACCGTTCGCAACCTTAGTTTGAATCATAGGCTTGCCGTTGAAGCGCGCCATTTCTACTTGACGGTCAGAAGCGACGATGATGCATTTAGCATGAGCGATTTCTTCTGCTGTAAGAGCATCTTTAACACCAGAAGCACCATTTTTCTCAACCTTTAAGGAAATGCCCATTTCTTTCGCTTTACGCTCTAAAGATTCTGCAGCCATGTAGGTATGAGCAATACCAGTAGGGCAACCAGTTACAGCCAATACATCGTAATGCGGGTTATCTACAGAAATCTTAGGAGCTACTTTTTCGATAGCTTCCGTAGCTTTAGCTTCGATAGCATCGGTAATGCTTGGAGTCTCTTGAGATTCTGGCTGTTTGATATATCCTTCAACGGATGGGTCAAAGTTACCTTGCTCTTTAGCTGTTACGAGTTCTAAGAAACGTTCTACAGTTGGTGCAGCGATGAGGGCTTCTTTGAAATCAGGATCGATAACCATCATAGCTAATTGGCTCAATACCTCTACATGAGTGTCTGCAGCGCCTTCAGGGGCAGCAATCATGAAGAATAAACGAGAAGGTTGACCGTCGAGTGCTTCGAAGTCTACGCCGTGAGGCACAACCATAGCTGCTAGGCCTGCTTCTTTTACACCTGCAGATTTAGCATGTGGTGTAGCGATGCCGTCACCAAGACCGGTAGAGCCAGATTCTTCACGAGCAAAAACGGCTGCTAAGTACTCACTTTTGTCGATGAGGTTGCCGCCTTTTTCCATTAATTCCCCTAAGGTATAAATGGCGTCAGCCTTTGTAACAGGGTCTGCATTTAGCAGGACGGATTGAGGTTTTAATAAATCAGTGATTTGCATATGTGTACTCCTTGATGCAAATAAAATGTAAAACTAGTTAACTCGTACTTGTGAAAGTAATACTTCTACTTCTGCCAGTGTAGCGAGGTTTTCAGAGTAAGCGGAGGCAGAGCCACTAGAGATACCCCAGTATAGAGCCTCTTGTAGGTCGCCTGTCTTTTCAAAGCCTGTAATAAAGCCTGCTACCATGGAATCGCCAGCGCCTACAGAATTTACGAGCGTTCCCTTAGGGGTAGGGCTCGTATATACAGTGCCATCAGCTGCGACCAAGATCGCCCCATCACCAGCCATGGAGATAAGCACATGCTGTGCGCCTTTCTCTTGCAATGCTTTGGCAGCTTCTACGAGGTCCTCCTTTGTAGAAAGGGGTCGACCAAAGATTTCGCTAAGCTCATGATTGTTAGGTTTAATCAAGAACGGTTTATATGGCAATACTCGTGTAAGTAAATCCTTTGTAGCATCTACGACGATACGAATGTTTTTATGTTGTAAGCGCTCCATAATGAGCTCGTACATATCGCTTGGTAAGATAGAAGGAATACTGCCTGCAAGGATTAGTGTATCCTTATCTGTCAATGTATCGAGCTGTTTGTAAAGTGCTTCTAATTCGTCATCCGAGATAATTGGTCCACGGCCGTTGATCTCTGTTTCTTCATCAGAGGCTTTCACCTTAACATTGATGCGAGTTAAACCTTCGCGAAGACGGATGAAATCTTCTTTTACGCCGAAGCTATTGAGCTGCGTTACGATTTCTTCACCTGTAAATCCTGCGATGAAACCGAGTGCCGTTGTATCCATGCCCAAGTTGTTGAGTACGATAGATACGTTGATACCCTTGCCGCCACCAAGAACGTATTCTTGGGTGGTGCGATTAATGGTACCAGTCTTGAGTTGCTCAAGTCGTACGATGTAATCGAGGGCTGGGTTAAAGGTAATGGTGTAAATCATACAAATTCCCCTTTAAGATAAATTATTAGCTTATGATTGGTTAATCTTGTAATTAGTGTAAATTTGATTGATTTTGTAATTAGCGTATGATTGATTGATCTTGATTCCGTAGTCGTAACCAGTAAAGGAGTGGTACGAGGTATAGGAAGAAGGCGAATGGTACATAGCCAGCTGTACTAGTACCTATCATAACTACAGGTACATAAGCAGCGATGTTCCATGGTAATAGTGGAGCAATGAGAATGCCACTGTTTTCAAAGTCGAGCATCACATCTTCATCTTGAATACCCCGTTGAGCGTAGGTAATACGCATAATAGAATGTGTCATTACAACCGCAATAGCTTGGCTACAGCCAACAGCGCCGGTTAAGAGTGCAAGACCTACATTGGCAGCAAATACATCGCTCCGCGTTTTAGCTCGCTCTAATAGTTGTCTAACATCATTCCAGAAGCCAACCCCTTCGAGCATGCCTGAAATGGCAGTGGCCATAAAGATAGATAGGGTGGGGATGAACATTGTTTGCAATCCACCGCCATGAATGATGTCTGCTAGTGGATTATAATGTGGTAGTTCAAATCCTGTTAAGGTATACCAGCCTAAATCGGAAAGAGTAGCTCCTTGATTTGTATAAGCCAGAATGGCTGCGGCTAATGCGCTGAGGCCGATAGGCCAACGGATAGATACTTTCAAAGGCAATAAAGCGATGACGATAATCACTGGAATCCACAATGTCCAATCAATATTGAAGATAAAGTGGATTGTATCGGATAACAAACTATTTTCATAGTTTAGAGGAAACCACTGGGACAGTATTAGGTAGAGCACTGTAGAAATAACAAGTGCAGGTAGTCCCGCTTTAAACATAATTGGTATATTACTAGAAATCTTAGTATGTGTTAAGGCTGCTACCAGTGATGCGCTAGATGACAATGGGCCGTTGCGATCACCAAAGTATGCACCGGCTATAATGGCACCAGCTACGATATTCTCTGGAATATTACCGGCTCTTGCCATCGTGATGAGTACAATGCCTATGGTGCCTACAGTACCGTAAGCTGTACCTAATATCATGCTAACAATCGCTGTTAATAAGAAGGCACAAGCAATAAAGAGGGACGGATCAATCAAGTCGATGCCGGTGGCGATAATCATAGGGATAATACCTGCTGCTTGCCACATAGCAATGAGCCAACCGATAAGCAAGAATATTTGTATTACTACAATCGAGCTTTTAGCACCTGTCCATGATAGGTTTAGCAGTTCTTTTCGTTGGTATCCTTTGCGATAGAATACATAGGCCATGATGCACCATACCACTATCAAGGCGTAACCAATAGCAATACCGTTAGCTACGGTGATGATAATGACGAGGATAGATATGAGTAAACCTATGAGCGACTCCGTATTTTTCGGCATTAGAGAACGGCCTTGTTGATACTTTAGAAACGCATTTAATATGAGTTGTAACCACTTCATTTTAATCGATAGGAAGTTCTGTTTCGAAGACTTCCTCAGCCGGGCCAGTCATGAGCACCGTGCCATCCTCCAAGTATGAAATATGTAATGTTCCTAAATAAAGCTCTACATCGACTTCGCGACCGGTTAAGCCTTTTTCAAAGGACATAACAGCAGAAGCACAAGAGCCTGTACCGCATGCTAGTGTAGCGCCAGCACCGCGTTCCCATGTGCGAACCTTGATGTGCTTGTTGTTCACTACCTCAATGTAGTTAACATTTGTATTGGATGGGAATGCATCGTGTTTTTCAATGATAGGACCTTGTGTCGTTACAGGCGCCTTTGTAATGTCATTGATATACACCTCTGTATGAGGCACGCCGAGTAATACGGAGCTTACCGTTACTGTTTCGCCGTTTACATCGAGGTCTACGTCGATAACCTTATCCATATCCACGTTGATAGGTACATCTTTGCTGTTAAAGAATGGTTTGCCCATATCTACTGTAACTAGTATTACGATGCCATTTTCAATGGTTAAGGTAGGTTTCATTACACCGGCCAAGGTTTCGATGGTGAAAGTTTCTTTAGTAATTTCTCCGTGTTCATAGGCATATTTGGCAAAGCAACGGATTGCATTGCCGCACATTTCTGCTTCACTACCATCAGAGTTGATGATGCGCATGCGCACATCACAGGTTTTTGAAGGAACTAGAATGGCAAGACCATCAGCACCGATACCAGTACGACGATCGCAAAGGCGAATCGCCAAATCAGTATAGTCCTTGTTAGCACCTTGAGGGTCGGCAAAGAGGATGAAATCATTGCCAAGACCATGCATTTTAGTTAATTTCATAAAGTCTCCTATTAATAAGTAAGACTTTCACCATGAAGCCTGTGAAAGTCTCATATGTATATTATTATATATTCTATATTATTATATCATAAATGACCCTTAATTATGTGGTGGAACTTTATAAAATTATAGCGAAAGTAAGCAGAAAATAACCCACGTGGGACGATTAAATAGGCGGATATAAAGGGCTCTATTACTTTATTGTTTGTCAGAGAAATGATAGAATATAGAGTAATGTAGTTTATCGTAATAGAAAGAGGAACACATATGCGAATTCAAGGGATTTCTGGATCTCGTGGCGTTGCAGTAGGCAATGTATATAGATATATTCAAGAGGAAATTGTCATTCCTGATTACACTGTAGCAGAGGATAAGGTAGAAGCGGAAATTGGTAAGTTCGCTGCTGCTATGGCATCCACCTAAAACAATTGGATACAATCCGCCAAAAGGCATTGAAAGAAATGGGCCCTGAAGAGGCGGCTATTTTCGAAGCTCATATGCAAATTGCGCAAGACCCATCCTTGTCTGATGGTATTAAATCCCTCGTTGAGACTAGCCATACTAATGTAGTGGCGGCTACCGCTCAAACTATTGAAACCTTTGCGAATATCTTCCTTGGCATGGAAGATCCATATATGCGTGAACGCGGTGCAGATATCAAAGATATTGGTGATCGTTTGATGCGCAATATGTTAGGTATGAACCCACGTGGCTTATCCCATATTTCTGGGGAGGTTATTTTGGTGGCTCATGATTTGGCACCATCTGATACGGCCTCTTTAGATAAAAATGTGGTTAAAGGCATTGTAACAGCTGCTGGTGGCCCTACATCTCATGCAGCTATCATGGCGCGCACCTTGGAAATTCCTGCTGTTATGGGTGTTGGCGATATTGAAGGATTCGTAGATGGCGAGAAAGCTGTTGTACTTGGTACAGATGGTATTGTGGAAACAAATCCATCTGATGCGGATTGGGCTGAATATACAAATCAAGCGGCTGCATACCAAGAGGAATTGAAACGCTTGCGTGAATCTGCTAATCTTGAAGCAAAAACAACTGATGGTCATCATGTAGAATTATTTGGCAATATCGGTAAATCTAAAGATGCTAAACATGCTCTTACAATGGGCGCACAAGGTATTGGCTTATATCGTACAGAATTCTTGTACATGGAAAACGACGAGTTGCCAACAGAAGATGTGCAGTTCGAAGAATATAAAAAAGTTGCAGAAGATATGCAGGGGCAGCCTGTTATCATCCGTACCATGGATATCGGCGGTGACAAGGAGTTGAAATGCCTTGATTTGCCAACTGAAATGAATCCATTCCTTGGTTATCGTGCAATTCGTATTTCCTTGAACCGTCCGGATATCTTTAAAGTACAATTACGTGCGTTATTGCGTGCTAGTTCCTTTGGCGATATTCACATCATGTACCCTATGATTGCTTCCGTAGAAGAAGTGAAACAAGCGAATGCTATGCTCGAAGAATGTAAGGCAGAACTTACAGCTGAAGGCAAAGAATTCAACAAGGATATCAAGGTTGGCATTATGATCGAAGTACCAGCGGCGGCTGTTATTTCTCCAATTTTGGCCAAATACGTAGACTTCTTCAGTATCGGTACAAATGATTTATGCCAATACACCTTGGCGGTAGACCGTATGAACGAGTCTATTGGTTCTCTATATCAACCATTGCATCCAGGTGTCTTACGTCTTATCAAGCATGTTATCGATGCGAGCCATGAACAAGGTAAAATTACAGGCATGTGCGGTGAACTAGCTGGTGACCCTGTAGCCACAATGATTCTATTAGGCCTTGGCCTTGACGAATTCTCTATGACAGCGTCATCTATACCTCTTATTAAGAAAATCTTGCGTTCCGTTTCTAAAGCAGAATGTGAAGAGGTGGCTAATAAAGCGCTTTCCATGGATACAGCAGAAGAAATTACAGACTATGCTAAATCTGTGCTAGCCGAAAAAGACTTACTATAATTCTGTATAACTCTAAGAAAAGTGTTAAGCTCATCAGTATATAGCAAAGAACTTTCAATATACTTGAATTAAAATGCTTGAAATTGATACAATATATCTATTAGAACGTATGGGATAGGTACTACCTATCGAGATAGAAAGAGGTTATCATGAAAGAATTAACAGTAGAAATTACTAACGAATCTGGTTTACATGCTCGTCCTGCTACAGCTTTCACACAATTGGCTGCTAAATACGCTTCCAAAGTGACAATCGCTGCTAACGGTAAAACAGCTGATGCTAAATCCATCTTAACTGTATTGACTTTGGGCGCTACAAAAGGCACATCTGTTACATTGACAGCTGACGGTGCTGACGAAGATGATGCACTCGCTGCATTGAGCGAATTCTTAACAACTAACCACGACTAATACTTTGTGGTAATATAAAGGACTCTACGAATGTAGAGTCCTTTTTTCTTGAGCCATATATGATGGATGTTTTAATCAGATTTGATTTTTATTTGCTTTTTCGGGGGAGCTTCGAGATTTAGTAGAGCCTTGTTTTTGGTAAAAAAAGAAGAGGCCTCTTAGCCTCTTCTTTATTTTCCCATGTTTGCAAAACGCTCTACAGCTTTTGTAAAGTCGCTAATGGTTTTCTCTACGTCACCGTGTTCGATACCATCTCGCACGCAGTGGTTGATATGTCCTTCAAGAACTACTTGACCTACTTTATGTAGTGCAGATTTAGCTGCATTAATTTGGCTCAATACATCTTCGCATGGAATGTCTTCTTCAATCATTCGATCAATAGCTTGCACTTGACCAAGGATTTTACGCAATCGACGATGTAGATTTTCTGAATCCATACATTGTTTCATAATACTCCTCCAATGGGCATGTTTTTATCATCTTTACTATTATACTCCATGTAAAGTTTATAATACAACTTAATAAGTATACCTAATATGAATAAAATCTGTATATGTAGATATACGCTTGGTTATAAATAGTAAGATTCTCTCTTTTATATTGTTAGAATTCTTTTCCTAACAGCTATATAGCAAGGTCTATACATATCTTCTTCTTGATTGATGTGATACAATACATTTAATACACATTATAGTAGTATATGTATATAAGGCGTTGTATATACTGTTAGTTAATAACTGTATGTATACTATGGTCCTTTATGAAATAGGTGAAAGCAATGAAAGTGTTTCGCTACCTTCGAAATCTAGTGGTGTTCGTGGTGGTCATCATATTGGCCATGTTTATATATGACGGATACCATAGCTTTCAAGGTGCAGCTCGTGAAAGTAAGGCTCACACAACTGTTGAAAAACGCATAGAACAAAGTGAAGATACCCTCAGCCGTACGGATCGTATCATACGAATATTTACATTTAAAGAAAAGGTAGAGGTGGCCCTTAATCAACGTGTTTCTAAAGAACACTGGGTGAAGGGTGATGTCATTCCAGAATATACAAAGAATGCACTTATCGCCATTGAGGATAAGCGGTACTATAAACATGGAGCTATTGATGTGCTCGGTATTATTCGCGCCTTTTATACCAATACTATAGCAGGTGAAACTGTAGAGGGTGGGAGTACTATTACACAACAAGTAGTAAAAAATCTCTTCCTTTCATCAAAACGCATCATGAGTCGTAAGGTAGAGGAAGCAATCCTTGCTAGTGAAATGGAACATTACTACTCGAAAGAAGAAATCCTCACCATGTATTTAAATACTGTATATTATGGTCATAATTACTACGGCATTTACGAAGCTGCTCATGGCTACTTTGGAACAAGTCCAAGCCGATTGACATTAGGGCAAAGTGCACTCCTTGCAGCACTACCTAATGCACCATCCTATTTAGATCCATATACAAACTATAAAGGGGCTAAGGCTAGACAAAAACTGGTGCTCGAACAAATGGTAGACCAAGGCATGATTACACAAGCGGAAGCGGACTATGCATACCAACAAGACTTAGAACTTGTGGATGAATAATTGAATATATTTATAATCTCTGTTTGCTAATGAATAATTAATTGGCGAACAGAGATTTTTTTTGCTACATTAGTAATAATAGATACATACATTTAGAGAGAGTTTTGAGTATTAGGAGCATAATTATTGGATAATATTGAATTAAAGCAGTATGAGGAAGGCAATTTTTTATCTATTTATATTGGAGCAAAACCTATTATTAAGTTTGCTATGCTTCGATTGGAGAATTTTATATCCTATTATTTAAGAGGTCCTGGAGGATTAGATTATAAGTCTGAAGCACTTGATATTGATTCCTATGCCCGTGAAATCTTTTATATTGAACAAACAGATGCTAATAAATTTGAAAACTGGATAGTTTACTACGATGATGAACATGATTGTATGACTGTAAGGCATTGCTTTTGGGATAAAGCGTTAGATAGAGAACAAATAATGACTGATGAGTCTTTGCGAGTTGCTGTTAGAGAGCAATACATTGTGGATTCAATCCCACATATTCAAAATGAGACCGTTATAGGCGTAAATGAAATAGATAAAAATAATATATTAAATAGTATAAATGCTTTCGATATAGCGATATCTAAGATAAATATATTAAAGCTATTTAGCAATGTAGACTACAGTACAGGTGATTATAGAATTTCTAGGTCTTATGATTTAGATGTTCGTATTGAAGCGATTATTAATGAAGCTCAAAATGAGCTTTACTCGGTTATAGGTGAAATTCAGTCTTTAATAGTTAATACTTTAAAAGCATCAATAAATACAACTACAGATTATAAGATAGCTTTAGATTACCAGTTTTCACCTATTAATATTAAGTAAGAATAGATAGTCCATCGTAAGAAATGAAGCTATGTCTAGTATTAAATCACTGAATATAGCTTTTTTATTATATTGTTTCGGAATCGAAATATATTACTAAATTGAATAAAAATAATGCTTGCGTTTATAATTATACAGGTGTATACTATTTTTTGTCAGAAAGAGGGAATGACCGTTGAGCTAGATGCCACGGTGCTTTCACAATTATCTGATATAATATTGATTATATGAGTTTAAATACATAGTAAGTTTTTATGAGGTGTTATCATGGGTAAAGCAAATAAAGTAGTACTCGCATATTCTGGTGGCTTAGACACATCTGTTATCATTCCTTGGCTAAAAGAAAATTATGGAGCTGAAGTTATCGCAGTGTGCGTAGACTTAGGACAACCTGAGGATTATGATGCAGTTGAGAAAAAAGCAATCAAATCTGGTGCTTCTAAAGCGTACATCGTTGATGCTAAAGAAGAGTTCGTAAAAGATTATGTATGGCCAACAGTAAAAGCTGGTGCAGTTTATGAAGGTAAATATTTATTAGGTACATCCTTCGCTAGACCTTTAATCGGTAAAATCCTTGTAGATATTGCTAAAAAAGAAGGTGCTGATGCTATCGCTCACGGTGCGACTGGTAAAGGTAATGACCAAGTTCGTTTCGAACTTGCTATCAAAGCATTGGCTCCTAATATGAAAATCATCGCTCCTTGGAGAGAATGGGATTTGAAATCCAGAACAGACTGCATGGAATATGCTGCTAAACATGATATTCCAGTTGTAGCTACGAAATCCCATCCGTATTCCATGGACCAAAACGTATGGCATTTGTCCCATGAAGGCGGCAATCTTGAAAATCCAGCAAATGCTCCTAAAGATGATGTGTACTTGGTAACACATACTCCTGAACAAGCTCCAGATGAAGCTGGTTATGTAACTGTATCCTTCAAAGATGGCGTACCTGTAGCAGTAGATGGCCAAGAAGGTACTCCTTTACAATTGTTAGAAAAACTCAACGAAATCGGTGCACACTATGGCGTAGGCGTTGTGGATATCGTTGAAAATAGATTGGTAGGCATGAAATCCCGTGGCGTTTATGAAAACCCAGGTGGATCCATCATCATGTATGCTCACAGAGAACTTGAATACCTTTGCCTCGACAGAGCTACATACCACTACAAAGAACTTATTGCTAACAAATACGCTGAACTTGTATACGATGGCATGTGGTTCGCACCATTGATGAGCGCTTTGCAAGCATTCGTTGATGAAACTCAAAAAACTGTAACTGGTGAAGTAAAACTTAAATTGTACAAAGGCAACATTATCTCTGCTGGTGCAACATCTCCATACTCCTTGTACAGCGAAGATTTCGTAACATTCGAAGAAGATGATGTATACAACCAAGCTGATGCGGCTGGTTTCATTAACTTGTTCGGTTTACCTCTTAAAATTAATGCATTGATGAAAGAAAAGGCAGGTAAATAATGGCTAAATTGTGGGGAGGGCGTTTCACAAAAGGCACTGATAAAGCGGTAGAGGATTTTACATCCTCTATCGCTTTTGATGCGCGGATGTACGCCGAAGATATTGCAGGCAGTAAAGCACATGCTACAATGCTGGCAAAACAAAATATTATCTCCGACGCAGATCGGGATGCTATTGTTGAGGGCTTAACAAAGATTAAAGGCCAAATCGATAAAGGGGAGTTCTCATTCTCCGTAGCTCTTGAAGATATTCATATGAATATTGAAAAGCGCCTAACCGATGATATCGGCGAAGCAGGTGGCCGTTTACATACAGGTCGTAGCCGTAATGACCAATGTGCAGTTGATTTACATATGTACGTGCGTAAAGCCGTTGTAGAAATGGGCGAGCTCATCGTAGATATGCAAAAAGCCCTCATCGAAACGGCTGAAAAATACAGTGATGTTATCATGCCTGGCTATACGCATTTACAACGGGCGCAACCTGTATTATTTGGTCATCATATGATGGCATACTTCTCTATGCTAGAACGCGACTTTGACCGTTTGTTGATGGTCTTCAAACATGCAGATATCATGCCACTTGGTGCAGGGGCCTTAGCAGGTTCTACATACGGTATTGATCAAACCTATACGCAAAAGCTACTCGGCTTCTCCCGTATTTACGAAAATAGTATGGATGCCGTATCCGACCGTGACTATGTAGTTGAATTCTTGTCCTTTGCATCTCTTGTGATGATGCACTTGAGCCGTCTTAGCGAAGAATTGATTTTGTGGTCTACTAATGAGTTTAACTTCATTGAACTCGATGATGCTCATTGCACAGGCTCTAGCATTATGCCACAAAAGAAAAATCCTGACGTATGTGAACTTGTTCGTGGTAAAACAGGTCGTACCTATGGCCACTTGTTAGGTTTATTAACTACATTAAAAGGCTTACCACTTACATATAATAAAGATATGCAAGAGGATAAAGAGGGTATTTTTGATGCTATCGATACAGTACACTTTGCATTGTCCATTAATGCGGCTATGGTCCGTGGTATGAAGGTCAATGGGGCGCATATGAAAGCTGTCCTCGATGATGATTTCTCTAATGCTACAGATATGGCCGATTACCTTGCGAAAAAAGGCGTTCCATTCCGTGAAGCTCATGAAATCGTAGGTAATGCTGTACATCATTGCATTGAAAAAGGTTGCGTATTGCTTGATTTATCCGTTGAGGATTTTAAAGCTATATCCGACCATTTTGATGCAGATATACTTGATGCTATTTCCATCGAAGCTTGCATAGCTGGCCGTAATAACTATTCTGGTACAGCTCCAGAATGTGTGGAAAGACAACGGAACAATGGTAAAGCTGTTATCGCCGGAGAAGAAAAACAAATTGCTCAGTGGAATGCGATTGTTAATTCTGTACAAGAATAAGATTCTAAATAAGATCGATATACATATAAGTTCTATACCAAAGGTTATAATAGTTTTCTTTGCGGCTTATGTGCATATCGATTTTTTTATTTGAATGATAGATAATTTCTAGAAAAGAGTCATTCTAATTGATAAATTACTATTAAAATGGTGTAAATTTGTGTACGCATACAGTGGACTGCTCGAAAACAATAGTCTTGTACTACGAAACTATAACCGTGATAGATAGTAAAAATCACATATATACACAGAATAAAATGGGGTAAAAATATACCCTGTCATTGATAAAATGAGTTCTGTTCGTTTTAGATGATAAATTAACTATAATTTATTCAATTCGTGTAATAATGCTTGTCCGCCAATAAAGTACTTTCATTTTGGGTTCATAGGTGTTATTATTTAATTCGTAATAAGAATAACAACGGTAAATTCACATTCAAGCCCATCACAGCACGAACTGAATTTACTTAGCGGTATATTATATTTAAGTGAATTATGGACGAGAAAAAATTCACCTTTTGAAAGGGGATTGATACATGAAAACCACCGCTAAAAAAATGTCTGTATTCCAGCTAACCACAATGGTAGCAGCCAATATGCTAGGAGCTGGGATCATTATGTTACCAACTAATTTGGCTCAAGTTGGTACTATTTCAGTTTTATCTTGGCTCGTAACAGCTGTGGGTGCGCTTCTGTTAGCGTATATTTTTGCTCAAGCGGGTATGTTCTCCCAGATTAGAGGGGGCATGGGCGGTTATGCAGAACACCGCTTCGGTAAAACTGGACATTTTATGGCGAGCTATGCTTACAGCATATCTCTCATCATTGCTAATATCGCCATCGCGGTATCTGCCGTAGGTTATGGCGCAGCTTTCTTTGGTGTTGACCTTAATGCAACACAAACAAGCCAAGTAACAATTGTGCTTTTGTGGTTTGCAGCGATTTTGAACTTCCGTGGTAATCGCTTCACAGGTCGACTCAGCAACATGACTATTTGGGGCTCTATTGTGCCGGTTTTATTAATTGGTACAATCGGCTGGTATTGGTTTGACCCGTCTATTTATTGGGCGGCCTGGAACCCAAATGATCTTCCGTTTTACGATGCAGTAAAACAATCCATTTCCCTCACTTTGTGGGGCTTCCTAGGATTTGAGTCCGCAGCGGCTAATGCTGATGCTGTTGAGAATCCAAAGAAAAACGTACCTATCGCAACTGTAGCGGGTACATTAGCAGTGGCAGTGGTTTACATCTTGTCCACAAATGTTATGGCCGGTATCGTGCCTAACATCGACTTATTAAATTCTAACGCACCATTCGGTTTGACATTCGTATACATGTTCAATGATACAATTGCAAACATCGTGATGGCTGCAATGGTTATTTCTTGCTTTGGCGCTTTACTTTGCTGGCAATTCACATTGTCTCGTGTATTTAAAAGCGCAGCGGAACATGGTTACTTCCCTAAAGTATTCGCTCGTGTAAATAGTAAGGATGCTCCTGTTCGCGGCGTATTCATTCTACTCGCTGTTGAAACATTACTTACATTGTTCACTGCAAGTGATTCCTTGCGTGAGCAATTTGAAGTATTGGTAAACTTGGCGGTTGTAACTAACGTAGTACCATATGTATTGTGCATCTTAGCAGTACCTACAATGATGCGTATGGCTGGTGTAGCTGAAAGCCGTATTAAACGCTCCAATTACGTATTTGGTGCAGGCGTTATCTACTGCTTGTATGCTATCTATGCATGTGGCTTTGATGCTATGGTTGGTAGTGCCGTGGCAGTAAGCATTGGTCTTGTGATCTATGTTTTGCGTAAAGCGTGGGCTACACGCAAAGCGCACCGCTTACAACAAAGTATCGATTAATTAAATAACTCTCGTCTTATAAGAGGCTGTTACTTAGTAACAGCCTCTTTTTGGTATATTAATCAGACTTATTATTTATGGTTTTATTGATTATAAATAATTGATAGTTACTAAAGTGATTAAAAGTTTTTTGGCATGTATAAAAAAAAATTATGAGAAAATTACCATTATAATAATAATTAAT